>JAKSBM010000781.1 GCA_022361135.1 Desulfobacterales bacterium
CCGATCCCTTTGGAACCGAAGATGCTGGCATGGTCGTTCCGGGAGGAGTAAATGTCCACACAAAAGTCTTCGGGAAAATCCGAATAAGCCGGCACCTTGTAAGTGGACAGGTTACAGGCCTCCTGTCTTCCTGTGGACGGTTCCACCTTCATCTCCTCCATGGTGACCAGCCCATACCCCTGCATGAAACCGCCCACGATCTGGCCGCGGTCGATTTTTTCATCCAGGGTCTGGCCGCCTTCATGGACGATCAGCCCTTTCACGATCCGGGTTGTTCCGGTGAGTGTGTCCACCTCCATGACCGTCAGGCATTGCCCGATGCTGAAATAGGCAAAGGGATTGCCCCGTCCTTTTTCCTTGTCCCATGATATGCCGGGAATGGCATAATGGGCCTGGGCGCCCAGATTGTACCGGTTGAAATAGGCATAGTGGGCCAAATCTTCGAACCGTTCTTTGTGAGCTGCATCCCGCTTGTCCCAGAAAAGATCGTTTTTAAACACAATTCCTTCGGGCCAGGGTTCAAGCCCGTTCTTTTGCTGGAGAAAACAGGAGGCAGCCTTTGCCAGCTCCTCTTTGACCTTCAGGCAGGCCATGTGGGCGGCATACCCGTTGATGTCGCTGCCTGACGATGCCGCCGTGGAGGCCACTGAACCGATCCGTTTGGAATTGGTGCTCTCGCAGCGGATCCTTCCCAGGGACACTCCCAGGGTCCGGGCCACGACCTTGGCCACTTTGGTGAACAGCCCCTGGCCCATTTCAACCCCCCCATGGCTTAAAGAGATGGAGCCGTCCATATAGACCCAGACCAGGGCATTGCCCTGGTTCAGGAAAATGGCCGTAAATCCGATGCCGTATTTCATGGGCAGCAGCCCAATTCCCCGCTTGGTATAGGTGTGTTTTTTATTGAAGCGGGCCACATCTCTGCAAAGGGTGTGGTAATCGCTTTGGACCAGCACTTTGTCCAGGATAGACGGGCTGAAGGCTTCATACACTTTTTGGCCGTATGGGGTTGCCTGGCCCTCGCAATAAAAGTTCAGCCGCTGGATGTCACTGATATCCCTGCCTGTTTTTCCGGCAATCCGGTCGACAATGGATTCAATGACAAAACTGGCCTGGGGAGCGCCAAATCCCCTGAACGCCGTGTTGGGCGGCAGATGGGTCCTGCATCCACGTCCGATGATCCGGGTGTTGGGGATAAAATAGGGACCCACCACACCGATCATGGCCCGTTCCACAACAGGCATAGTCAAATCTTCAAAGGCACCGCCGTTGGCATTGAGTTCCACATCCAGGGCCAGAAGTCTGCCCTCTTTGGTGCAGGCTGCGCGGTACACGGACATGAACGGGTGCCGTTTGCCGGTCCAGGCCATGTCATCGGTTCGTTCCAGGATCAGGATGGACGGGATCCGGGTGTGGTACACGGCCAGGGCCGCCATGGCTGCCCACAGGGTGCCTCCGCGCTCCTTTCCGCCAAAGGCCCCGCCCACACGCATCAGATCCATTTCGATGGTGCTGCTGGGCACGTCCAGGACATGGGCGATCACCTCCTGGACTTCGGTAATCCCCTGGGTGGCGGAGTAGACCAGAATCCCACCATTGTCCGAGGGTTGGGCCACGGTCCGGTTGGTTTCCAGATACAGATGCTCCTGGGCACCTGATTCAAGCTGTCCCTCCAGGATGATATCCGCCTCTTTGAACGCGGTATCCACATCGCCGGAAATAATTTTTTGCGGGGGTTCGAACAGACTGTCCTGCGCCAGGGCCTGGTCAATGGTCAGGATGGGCGGCAGTTCTGTGTATTGGACCTTCACCTTTCTGGCTGCCAGCACGGCGGCCTCATGGGTCGTTGCCACCACCAGGCCAATAGGCTGTCCCACATAACTAACTGTGTCGTTTGCAAACAGGGGTTCTTCTTCCAGGCGCACGATCCCGATCCCGTTGATACCGGGGATATCCTCGGCCAAAAGAATTCTCAAGACCCCGTCAACAGCCAGGGCCTCTTTTGTGTCGATGGATTCAATCCGTGCATGGGCTTTTTCAGAGGCCACCGGATACAGGTAATTGACTTCCCTGTAATTGAGGTTATCCCCGATGAACTGTGCCGTTCCTTTTACCAGCCCCTCTGCGCTCAAACGGGATACGTCTTTTTTACTCATGATGTTCCCCCTTTGCCAATTGGTCAATTCCATGCAGATGTTTGATCATGTGGTTTTTCACCAGGGTGCTCCTGAACTCACCGGTCCCCCTGATATCGGAAATGGTGGAAAATTGTGAGGCGACCTGTTCGGCCGTATCCGTGATGTTGGTTTCGTTCAATGGTATTTCCTGTATCCCTTGGGCCAGGACCGGCACCGGTGCCACTCCGCCGAATGCCGCCCGCATGGACAAGTGGGTACCGTCTTTAATGGTTGCGGTAACACAGGAATTCACACTGGCAATATCCACGGCGTTTCGTTTGGATGATTTTTCAAACCGCACCACAAGATCCGGTCGGACGGGAATAGTCATAAATGAAATGATTTCCCGGGGCTCAAGAGCTGTTTCTTTGTAATCCAGGAAAAATTCTTCCAGAGGCAAGGTTCGGGAGCCCTTTTCCGATGTTAGTTCGAGCGTTGCACCCAGGGCCAGCAGCACCACAGATAAATCCCCGATGGGAGAGGCGTTGGCAATGTTGCCGGCAACAGTGGCGGCATTGCGGACCTGGGCCGATGCCATCTGTTCTCCTGCCTGCTTGAAGACCGGGCAGGCAGCCAGCACATCCGGGTCAGATACCAGCCTTGAGATGGTCACCCCGGCACCGAACCGGATGGTATCTTTTGTCACTGAAATATCCCCAAGGCCCTGGATCTGGCTGATGTCGATAAGGTGATTCACACGGATTCGGCCGTCATTGATGCCCACATAAAGATCGGTACCCCCGGCAATAAGGGTGGCATCCGGGGAATCCTGCCACAGGGCAAACA
>JAKSBM010000295.1 GCA_022361135.1 Desulfobacterales bacterium
TCAAATGCGGAAAGCCGATCCGTGGTGACCATGAGAAGAGAATCTTCAGTTTCAAAGATGTCTCTTACCTTACCCTGACGAAGGGGGCCAAGCTCCTCAAACTGGCTGCTGGGAATGAAAGCCATTTTTTTCTCCTTAAGAATTACAAATTATGGTATAAAACGTTGTGTTTAATACCACAGAATGGATAGTATTTCTATTCCAAGATTAAAGATTATTTAAAGATAAGCAATTCACCGGGGCATCTGACCCATGGTGCCGAGTGCACCAAATCCCTTGGGCCATCCATCTCTTGACGAAGGGGATTCCCCATATTATGGTAACGAAAAAGTTAACTTCCCAGACAGACAACGAGGTCACGATTCATGAAAAAACGTATTGTCCCCTTTGTTTCAACATTACTCTTTTTGGCATCTTCACTGGCCATGGCGGAAACCGCCTCACATTTTACCCTCAAAAGCCTCTGTCGCCAGGCCAATGAATCCGCGGAACAGATTCGCATCAGTGCAGAAGATGTGGTACTGGCCAAGGAAGACAAAAAACGAGCACTTTCCGTTTTGATTCCACGGGCCAGCACCTACGGCACCTACACCAATTACAGGGATGAGGACAGCCGTTCCCCCGACACCATCACCTATGGCGCCAAGCTGACCCAGTCCTTTACCCTCAACGGTAAGGAACTCATCGCCTATGACATCAGCAAGCGGACCATTGAACAGAATGAATTCACCCTGGGCAGTGTGAGATCCGACTACCTGCTCCAGGTGGCCGAAGCCTATTTCAACACCTTGAGCGCCAAGCGGCTTGAGGAAATTGCCGCAGCCGATGTAAAACGTCTGGAAACCCATAGAAATTCCGTCCAGGAAAAACTCAACGTGGGCAGCGTGACCAAAACCGACCTATTCCGTGCCCAGGCGGAATTGTCCAAATCCAAAACCGACAAGGTGGTTGCCGAACACCGGGTCCTCCAAAACAAGGCCCAGATCGTTCAGCTCACCGGTGTGGAACCCGGATTCACCATTTCAGACCAGGACGTTCCCACGGAATTGGACAATTTCATGCCGGTCCTTGAGGCAATCATGACCACGGCCCTGGACCGCCGCTATGAAATAAAGGA
>JAKSBM010000021.1 GCA_022361135.1 Desulfobacterales bacterium
CCGGTTTGCCCAGGATGGCAGCATCAGCTATGGTCGCCGGCTACTGGCCTTTAAGATTACAGAGTTAACACCCCAAACCTATGCAGAAACCCCCATGGAACTTTCCGGGCTTGGGGCATCGGGCCGGGGTTGGAATGCCCAGGGCATGCACACCATTGACCCCCACCGACTTCCCAACGGGCAGTGGTTGGCCTGTGTGGATGGACTTGGTGAGGAGATCCGCTAGCAAATGCAGTACACCATTTTTCACACCGTAAGCAACACCCAATGGGGGGGGCAGGAACGCCGGGTCTTCAATGAATGCCGGTGGATGGCCCGGCGGGGACACCGCATTGCCATTGCCACCCCGGCCGGGACTCCCCTGTACCAGCGTGCCCAGGTCCAGGGATGGAAGGTCTTTGACATGTCCTTCCAAAGGCGTTCCGCCTTCCGGGATTATGGGCGGTTGAGGAAGATATTCAGGACCATCCAGCCCCAGGTATTTAATACCCACGGCAACATGGACGCCAAGGTGGGGATGCCCGCGGCCCGAAGGGCCGAGATCCCCTGTATCATTCTTTCCCGCCACATTACCCCGCCGGTGAAAAATACAGTGTTCAATCGTTTCCTCTACCATACCCCCCATTATGTTTTTACCACGGCCCATTGTGCTTCACGGCAAATTGTCGGGGATCTGGGTGTGGCACCGGAACGGGTTCTCACCGTGTCCAGTGGGATTATTCCCCCCCATGATCTTCCGCCCAGGGAGGAGGCGCGTCTATGGTTGACCCGGGAATTGGAAATGCCTTCCTCCACCCGGTTCATCGGTTTTGTGGGGCGTCTGGACCTGGCCAAGGGGATTTCGGATATTGTCCAGGCCTTTGGTGAAATTGCCCCCCGGTACCCCGATCATTGCCTGGTTCTGGTGGGGGAAAGCGATGATACCCGTCAACTCCGCGCTCGCATTGATGAAATGGGGTTGGCCCATCGGATTTGCCTCCCCGGCTATACCGATGATCCCTGGAAATACTATGCAGCCTTTGATTGTAAGGTCCTGGCCTCCCAGGAAAATGAGGGCATTGCCCAGTCCCTCCTGGAGGCCATGTATGCCCGTTGTCCGGTCATCGGAACCCGGGTGGGGGGGATTCCGGATGTCATCCGCCATGGAGAAACCGGGTTGCTGGTGCCGCCCAAATCCCCGGACTTTCTGGCCCAGGCCATGGACAATCTGCTCCAAAACAGGGTAGAAACGGAGGGCCGCCGGGAACGGGCATATGAAATGATTTGCCAAAACCACACCCTGGAGGCCATGGGGCGGCGGATCGAATCCCTGGTGACCCCGGTGTTGAAACAATCCATTTGAAAAGAAGAGTCATGCGGTTGAAATTCTTTATTGTTCCATTGTTGATCCTGCTCCTGTTTATTTCCCCGGCCCTGGCCGGAAGTATTTCCTATGGCAATGCCCATGTTTCCCGGGTCCGTTCGGTTTATGACGGTGACACCTTCCGTTGCGACATTGATGGATGGCCCCCCGTTGCCGGGGTGAATATCAGTGTGCGCATCAGCGGCATCGACACCCCGGAAAAGCGGGGCAGTTCCGACCGGGTGAAAAAACTGGCCCGGGCCGCCCGGGATCTAACGGTCCGGGAATTGGGCCGGGCCGGTGAGGTGGAACTTCGGAACATTCGCAGGGGTAAATACTTCCGCCTTTTGGCAGAGGTCTATGTGGACGGCCGTTCCCTGGCCGATATCCTCATCGGCAGTGGACTGGCCAAGGTCTACGACGGAGGAACCAAACCCGCCTGGTAAACCGAAAAATCCCCATGGATTTGTTTTGAAACCCTGGAACGTTTGGGGCTGGAGGGGAATTAAATTTTATGTTCGGGATTGCAGTCCCAGCAAACAGCCCCTTTTATTGGGTCCGTGCCTGGAACAGAGTCAAGTTTTCCATGGCATATTTGAAAGGGGGACCTGGCAGCTTGGCCCGGATGGGGATGACCTGAAACGGGTTGTCCAGACTCCCTGGATGGGAAAGATAATCCAGGGCAGGATATCGTCGGGGGGGATATTGCAGTTGGGTCCGGAATTCTATCCCCAGCGCCCGGTGGACACCGCAATCTCCCCCCCTTGGCGTTAAATCAGTGTTTTCAACAGCGCTTCCACCTGGTCATAGTCGGCAGTGCTGGCCAGGGTTAGACTGCGATAGCCGTCCCCCACAAAGGCCCGGTCCAGTTCGACCAGGACATGGACCTGATCCCCGTTGAGGATGAAGGAGAATTCCACTTCCTTGACACTGGAAAATCCAAACCCAGTGGGCTTGAATTCCAATTCCTGGTAGCAGCCGGACTGGGATTCAAAACCATCCCCCCGCAGGAATCCTTTTTCCACATCGGCCTTGACCATTTTAAAACCGTTTTTCTCCATGGCATCGATGAAGTGATGGACCACTGGCGCAGGATGGATGTTCAGATAATCCCGATCCGTGGGATCCATTGCCATTTCAATGTCCAGGGCGGTTTCCAGCCAGACCTTGCAACGGTTGTTGCCAACCTCCAGCACGGTCATGGGGGTTTCCGGGTGGAGGTCGAAGGAAAAGGGCATCTCCTTTTCATCCCCGGGTTGGAGGGTAAAGGGATCGGCCACCCGGTATTCGGCAATGGCGTGGCCCAGTTCCAGATCCATATCTTCCCCTTCTTCCTGGGCCAGGGTCATGAGTTTCAGGGTGATGGCGGAGACCTCCTGTTCCACTTTTCCGCCGGAGATGAGCACCCGGCCTTCCACCCGGCCACCCGGGGCAAAATGATCTGTATCCAGGACCGCATCAACCTTGGCCGCGCCAATTCCTACCTTTGCAAACAACTTCTTGAACATGGTGCATTTTTCCTTTGTCTCTGTTTCAATGGACTTGAACGTCTATCATCCTTCGGCTGAAAGGATTATGAAAATCTATATCTAAGCTAGAAAAAGTCAATGCGGTTTTTTTGATTCAATTTTCAGGTGGTTCCAAGGCATCCAGGATTCGGCCGATGAACCATTCACGGCTGAAATCCTTTTTGTCGTGGGTCACCCCCATGCGAACCAGGACCAGATCCCGGGAGGGGACCACGGCCACGATTTGTCCCTGGAAGCCCCCGCAATAATAAAGATCCCGGGGCAGGGAGGGAAAGAGGCGATCCCCGGGTTGTCCTGCCGTCCCGGCATTGAGCCAGATATGGGCCCCGTATTTCCCCTGGGGCGCTCCGGGGGTGGGGGTGGTGGCGTAATCCACCCAGCCCGGGGGGAGTATCTGTTCCCCTGACCAATTTCCCCTGTTTTTCAGGAGGAGGCCGAACCGGCCCAGTCCCGGGCCGTGGCAAACATATAGGAGGAGCCCACAAAGCGTCCCGCCGGATCCGGCTCCATCACAGCCGATGTGGCCCCCATCCGGTCAAAGAGCCGGGTCTGGATAAATGTTTGGGCTTTCCCCAGGTCGCCGCCCAGGGTGTTGAAGACGATGTCCGCCAGGATATTGGTGGTCCCCGAGGAATAAGACCAATGAGTGTCCACGGGGAAGGCCAGGGATTTGGTGGCAGCAACGGCAGCCATGGACGGGCTTTGATAGAGCATGGCCGTGGCATCCTTAAAGGGAGCGTATGTTTCCGTAAATGCCAGCCCCGATGACATGCGCAGGAGCATGTCCAGGGTGATGGCTTTCCTGGGATCGTCCCGGCCCTGCCAGGCCGCCACCGGAGCCGGGCTATGGAGATCCAAAAGGCCGTCCCCCACCAATATGCCCACCAATGCGCCGGTCACGCTTTTGGACATGGACCAGCCGATCATGGGCGTTTCTTTGGTGAAGCCCGGGGCGTATCGTTCGGCAATGATTTCATCCCCCAGGACAATGACCACGGCCTGGGTATTCCGTTGGCTTTCCGGCCCGGGTTCGGTGAAAAAATCGTCCATGGCCCGGCTCAGTTTTGCCCGGTTCACCCCCGGGGGCAGGGGGGCGGCCCCCGGGGCATCTCCCCGGGGCCAGGGCAGGGTTTGATCCGGGGCGGGCCTTGGGGGTTGTTCACTTCCAAGGCCCCGGGCCTGGTCCCGCAGGGCATCCAATTCCGTACCCACGGCCAGGGTGCAGCCGCATCCGTCCCGGTAAAGGGCGGTCATGGGTTTCCAGAAGCCCAGGGCCCTGGCGGTGACGCTTTGCCCTTCGTAATTCACCCGGATGGACACCAGGCGGAAGAGGGGATTGGTGGGTTTGACATCCTCCCGGAAGACCTGGTCCGGATCCCGCTGGGCCAGGAAGAGTTGGGAACAGATGTATTTGGCCGAATACCCTGTGCCAATGGGCAGGGCATGGTCAAGGTAATATAGGGCACCGGCAACGGGAACCAGGACAAGAATGCAGAGACTCCACTTCAGGATGGACTTCATGGTACCTTCCTTGGCATGGGACGGGTTAGATGAATTTTTTAAGTTCGGGATGCTTTGTCTGGAACCCTTCCACTTCCCCATGGTCGCTGAGGAAGGTAAAATCCGTGAAATCAAAGCCCGGGGCCACGGTGCACCCCACCAGGCTGTAGTTCCCCGTGGATTCCGCCGCCTGCCAGACACCCCCCGGCACCACGGCGGTGTAGGATGCCCCCGGGCCGATTTCTTCCCGGACAACCCGACTTCCGTCGTATTGGATCAATGCCAGGGGGGCCCCTTCGTAAAAATGCCAGATTTCATCGTGGACCACCCGGTGAAATCGGCTGAGCTGACCGGCGGTGAGCAGGAAATAAATTTGGGTGACGGCCTGGCGAACCCCTTGGGTGACCGGGGACGTCAGGGACAGCTCCGATCGGTAGATTTCCTTGAAATATCCCCCTTCGGGGTGGGGGGTGAGTTGGTACTTTTCAATGAGGGTTTCCATGGATCTTCTTTCAGTGAAAATGGGTGGATTTTACGGAAAAAACCCCTATGGGGTTCTCCTTGCCTTTGACGGTGACCCGGGGCATGGGCACCAGGCGGGCGATGGTGTGGATCTGGTCTGCCATTTCAGAACTGACCAAAATATCGGTTTTGAATCTTTTGTTCAACTCCTGGATCCGGGAGGCCAGGTTTACGGTGTCCCCGATGAGGGAATAGGCGGCCCGGTCGTCGGAACCAATGGTGGCGGCCAGGACCGGGCCGGTGTGGATGCCGACGCCGTGGGCCAGGGGGGGGATTCCCCGCCGTTGAAAATCCCGGTTCAATTGGGCCAAACGGGTGCGCATCTCCAGGGCGGCCCGAACGGCGTCGGTCCGATGGCCCGGATTGTCCACGGGGGCGCCGAATACCGCTTCCACCTCATCCCCGATGAATTGGAGGATGAGGCCGTTGTGGGCCTTGATGGCCTGGGCCATTTCGTTGAAATAGGCATTGAGGATGTGGATGAGTTCCTTGGGATCACTCACCGCCACCAGGGGGGTGAAATTCCTCAGATCGGCAAAGAGGATGGTGGCCTCCTTGATTTCCCCGTCCAGGGGGATTCTGCCGGAGAGGATCTCATCCCGGATCTGCCGGTCCACGTATTTGCCGAATCGGTCCTTGATCAACTCCCGTTCGGCCAGCCCCTCGGTCATGGCATTGAGCCGTTCCCCGGCAAACCCGATTTCATCGGTTGAAAAAATCTGGGCCCGTTCCCGGTAGTCTCCTTTTTTCACCGCCTCCAGGACCCGGATGATTTCATCGATGGGTTTTTTCAGGTTCAAGACCAAAAGCCAGGAAAGTCCCATGCCCGTGATAAGAAAAGTGATGCTTTCCGAGGTAATGGCCTGGGTCATGTGGGCCATGAGGTCGGCCAGATCGGCATGGGGGCTTGACTGGAGTACCCTGTAGCGATTGATGGTGAGTTGGATGAAGGTAAAGGGAACAATGGCCACGGCAAAGATGAGTGCCGTCACCTTTCCCAAGAGGCCGACGCTGAAGGCACCCCGCACCGTCGAGGGTTTATTGTCCGGGAAAAAGAGGGGAATGAGGTGGTTCTGGTTGATGTACTCCATCCAGAAAAAGGCCAGGACCACGGTGATGAGGCCGCAGGCAATGCCGATGCCCAGGCCGGATTGGGCCCCCATGAACCAGAGGAGAAGGGTGGCTCCCATCCAGAGCAATGCCTCCATGAAGG
>JAKSBM010000519.1 GCA_022361135.1 Desulfobacterales bacterium
CTTTGGTTGGTGATGAGGATGACCCGGAAGCCCTTTTGGGTCAACAGGGCAACGGCTTCGGGGCTCTGGTTAATGAAATGGAATTCGTCCGGGGATTTGATGTAATCCGGGGAGTCCTGATTGACCACCCCGTCCCGGTCAAGGAATACGGTGAACGGCATGTTTCCTCCCTACTCGGCCACGGCAAATGCGTGCTTGAATTTTCCCTCGGCCATGAGGGCGGCGCTGAAATTTTCGGCATCGGTGAGCTTGTTAAACCGGCCGATGCGGACCCGGTAGAACTTACCCCGGTAATCTTCGTAGGGGACCAGATGGGCGTTGAGGTAAAGCTTGGACAGCTTTTTCTGAAAATTCTCCGCATTGGCCCGGACCGTGAAAGCCCCCACCTGAACCGTAAAATTTCCGTCCCAATAATCCATGGGTTTGAACTTCACCGGGGTGTGGGTCTTTTTGGAAAAGGCCGTGGCCCGTCCCAGGCCCGTTACCTTAACCCGGGCCGTGCCCGGTCCCACAATGCCCAATTTTTTGGCTCCCGTATAGGACAGATCGATGATCCGTCCCCGGACAAAGGGTCCCCGGTCGTTGACCCGGACCCGGATTTTCCGGTTGTTCTCCAGGTTGTGGACCTGGACCCAGGTATTCATGGGCAGGGTTTTGTGGGCCGCGGTCATGGCGTACATGTCATAGGTTTCCCCGTTGGAGGTCTTCCGTCCGTGGAATTTTTTCCCGTACCAGGACGCGCGTCCCTTTTGGACAAAGCCATTGGCATGGGGAATGGGGACATAGGTGACACCATTGATTTTATAGGGTCTCTGGGTGGCGGGCATTTTGCCGGACTTCACCGGCGGCACATGGGGGGTATAGGGGACATTGTCCTTGGAGCAGCCGGCCAGGGCCAACAACGCAACGGCGACCAGGGCAACCCCCAGTCTGTGAATAGGCAGTCTTGGTTTCATGGAGCTTAAGTTTTCAGGGTTCCAGTGCCAGGGTTAATACATCGGCCATCTTGTCGGTGAAAATAAAGGCCATGCGATCCTTGATATGGTGGGGCACATCCTCCATATCCTTTTCATTCCACTGGGGGAGAATCACGGTGCGTATGCCGGCCCGGTGGGCGGCAATGACCTTTTCCTTGATCCCGCCCACGGGAAGGACCTCGCCCCTGAGGGTGATTTCACCGCTCATGGCCAGTTTGCTCTTCACCGGTTGTTCCCGGATCAGGGAAATCAAGGCCGTCAGCATGGTGACCCCGGCCGAGGGGCCATCCTTGGGAATACTGCCCTCGGGGACGTGGATATGAATATCCCGGGTGTTGAAATAGCTTTCATCCACCCCCAGTTTTGCCGCATTGGACCGGATATAACTCAGGGCCGTTTCTGCGGATTCCTTCATCACATCGCCCAATTGACCGGTTAAAGTCAACCCTTTTTTCCCGGGCATGGCCACGGCTTCCACAAAAAGGATCTCTCCCCCCACCGGGGTCCAGGCCAAACCCACCACCACACCCGGGGGATGATTTCGCACGGCCAGGTCGGGCATGTTCTGCGCCGGGCCCAAAAATTCCCTTAAATTCTCCTGGCGGATGACCAGACTGTCTTCCTGCTCCTCGGCAATGCGGGCGGCCACCCCCCGACACACCGCCCCCACCCGGCGCTCCAGGTTCCGCAGCCCCGATTCCCGGGTATAACCGGAGATGATGTTCTTCACCGCCCCGGAGGTGAACCGGATCTGGGAGGCGGAAAGGCCGTTGGCCTCCCGTTGCCGGGGAATGAGATACCGGGTGGCGATTTTCATCTTTTCATCTTCGGTGTACCCATTGAGTTCCAACACCTCCATGCGATCCCGCAGGGGGGCGGGAATGGTGTGGAGGACATTGGCCGTGGTGAGAAAAATCACATCGGACAGGTCAAAGGCCACATCCAGATAATGGTCGGTGAAGCTGTTGTTCTGTTCCGGATCCAGGGCCTCCAGCAGGGCCGAGGAAGGATCCCCGTGGTAGGAGGAATTGACCTTGTCGATCTCGTCCAGCATGAAAACGGGATTCCGCTTTCCGGCCCGGCGCAATTGCTGGATGATCCGGCCGGGCATGGCCCCCACATAGGTACGGCGGTGGCCCCGGATTTCCGCCTCGTCCCGGACGCCGCCCAGGGCAATGCGGACGAACTGCCGTCCCAGGGCCTTGGCAATGGAGCGGCCCAGGGAGGTTTTCCCGGTGCCCGGAGGGCCGGCAAAGCAGAGGATGGGTCCCTTGGAATCCTCCTTAAGTTTACGCACGGCCAGGTATTCCAAAATGCGTTTTTTGGGTTTTTCCAGGCCGTAGTGGTCCTGGTTCAGCACCCGGCGGGCCTCCTTGATGTCCAGGTGATCGTCGGAGGCCTCGATCCAGGGCAGGGAGGTGAGCCAGTCCAGATAGGTGGTGGCCACCACATATTCCGAAGAAGAAGGGTGCATGCGGGCAAGGCGCTGGAGTTCCCGCTCCCCTTCCTTGCGGGCCTCGTCGGGCAGACCGCTATCCCGGACCAGGGCCTGGTACTCCCGGATTTCCAGACTTTCCTCGTCCTCGTCCTCCCCCAGCTCCTCCTTAATGGTTTTCAGCTGCTGGCGCAGGTAATAGTCCCGCTGCCGCTTGTCCATGTCCTCCTTGACCTGGTTCTGGATCTTGGTCCCCATGACCAGGATCTCCAATTGGTCGTTGACCAGGCGATTCACCTTTTTCAACCGACGGTTCACATCCAGAAGTTCCACCACCTTCTGCTTTTCCATGACCGGGGCATTGATGGTGGAAGCCACCATGTCGGCCAAGACATTGGGCTCCTGGAGGGATTTGATCATCTGTCCCATTTCCGCGGGCAACCCCGGGGAAAGGTCCACGATTTTGTCATATTGTTCCACGATATTGGACATGAGGGCCCGGTTTTCCACGGACCGGGTGGTGTTTTGGATCGAAGCACATGGATATTGGCCTGGATATAGGGTTTGTCCTTGAGGTATTCCTTGACCCGGAACCGGCTCACCCCCTGGATGAGGATCTGGGCCTTTTCGTCATCCATCTTGGACATTTTAAGGATCATGGCCACGGTGCCGATGCGGAAGAGATCCCCGGCGGTGTGCTTGGTATCCAGCTCCGACCGCCGGGAAAGGAGCAGCCCCAGCATGCGACTGCCGGACATGGCTTCATCAATGAGATCAATGGCTTCCTTCTGGATCAATACCAGGGGCAATACCATTTTGGGAAACAAATTGGTGTCTACAATGGGCAGAATGGGTATGGTCCTGGGGATGTCATCGGCCGAGACCTGACTTGTGGGATGTCTTAACTCATCCATTCAGGGTTCCTTATGGGAAACAATAATTTTAGACTAAATCGATGGCGATATTCTGCTCCAGCACCGGATCTTTTCCATACATTTTCCCCAGGGTCAGCTCCAAAAAGCCGTTGTTGAAATGGGAAAAAACCTTGGTGACGTCGATGAGGGCGGGCAGGTGCAGCACCCGTTCAAACTGACCGTACTGGATCTCAGCCAGACGGTAGCTGGCAGCGGGTTCCGGCTGTGAAATCCTCCGGGTTCCGGATATCTTCACCGCCTTGGCGCTGACCTCGATGTCGATATCCGACTTGCCCACACCGGCAATTTCGGCCTGGATGATAATCTTGCTATCGGTTTCAAAAATATCCATCTGGGGTTTCCACACCTGCTTAGAAAGGCAAAAGACGGGACTGGCGGCCTGAAAGATCTCTTCGAAGGACTTATCTTCAATGGTTCCGGTTTCAAAATTTTCCCCAAACCGAATTTTAATCTGATTCATGGTGACTCCCGATGGTTTTCTACGATGATTCTGACTTAAATCGCTAAAAAAATACCATTTGCGAAGACCCTTGTAAAGTGCATTAAAAATATTTGGTTAAAATTCTACCCCTTACAATTTCGCCACTTACGAAATCGCTGATTCACCAAGGCTTCCAGGGAAAATTGACGACGGGAACACAACCTGATACAAAGGTCCCAACTTGGACCTGATTTTTTGGAAAAGACCATTGCCCATGACACCCTATTTTTCATTCCCACGGCTCCGATCCTGGCTCCCCCTTTTTCCGGCGATTCTCAGCGGTTTTTTACTCACGGCCGCCTTCCCGGATACCACGGCCTGGCCCCTGGCCTTTGTCGCCCTGGTGCCCCTGCTGATTTCCCTGGAATCCATGGGTAGAAAACAGGCCTTCACGGCGGGACTGGCTGCGGGGCTGGCCCATTTCCTCTCCCTGATTTATTGGCTGGTCCCCACCCTGACCACCTATGGGAACATGCCCCTGGTCCTGGCCCTGGCCACCCTGCTCCTCCTGGCCCTTTACCTGGCCCTCTACCCCGCCCTCTTTGCCCTGGGATTAAAATATTGGGATCCGGGCCCCCGGAGCTATGCCCTGGTGACGGCCCTGCTCTGGACCGGGCTGGAATACATCCGAACCCACGCCCTCACCGGCTTTGGCTGGGGAAGCCTGGGCTACACCCTGGCCCCCGCCCCGGCCTGGCGCCAGGCCGCCGACCTGGGCGGTGTTCTGGGACTTTCCTTTGTCCTGGCCCTGTGCAACGGGGGGATCACCCGTTTGATACGGTGGCGGCCGGAATACCCTAAAATGGACACCCTGCTGGGGTTGGCCCTGCCCCTGACCCTGGCCGGGGCAACCTATGTCTACGGTGTTCAGACCCAGACCCTGATGGACAAGGAAATCCAAGGAGCGCCCCGGCTACGCATCGCCCTGGCCCAGGGCAATATCCAGCAGGATCAAAAATGGAACCAGGCCTTCCGGCAGACCACCCTGGAAAAATACCGCCGCCTCTCCATGGAAACCGCCGCCCGGTCCCCGGCCCTCACCATCTGGCCCGAGACCGCCCTGCCCTTTTATTACGGCCGGGATGCCCTCCCCTCCCTGGAAACCGACGCCATTGCCCGGGCGGTGAACACCTTTATCCTCACGGGCAGCCCGGCGATCAAGGTGGGCAAAGAGCGCATCCAATATTACAACCGGGCTTACATGATTTCACCCAAGGGATTGGTCACGGGCAGCTATGCCAAAACCCACCTGGTGCCCTTTGGCGAATACGTCCCCCTCCAGGAACTCATCCCGTTCATCGGCAAAATCACCCAGGAGGCGGGGAATTACAGCCCCGGGCCCCGGAACTATACGCCCCTGGCCTTTGGCAGCCACCGCACCGGGGTGCTCATCTGCTTTGAAATCCTCTTCCCCGGCATCTCCCGGGCCTTTGTCACCCAGGGGGCCCAGATCCTCACCACCATGACCAACGATGCCTGGTTCGGCACCACCTCTGCCCCGGCCCAGCACTATGCCGTGGCGGTCATGCGGGCCGTGGAAAATCGCCGGAGCCTGGCCCGGGCCGCCAACACAGGGATATCCGGTTTCATCGACCCCCTGGGACGCAGCAGTCGCACCACCCCGCTTTTCCAGGATGCCGCCGTGGTGGCGGACCTTCCCCTGCTCTCCCGGATCAGCCCCTACACCCGCTTCGGCGACCTTCTACCCCGGGCCTGCCTTATTGCCATATTCCTCTGTTTTATGGTAAAAGGCATACAAACCATTCTAAGGAGAAATCAATCATGAGCGTAGAACTTAAACAAACCATTTCCAAACTCACTGCCAAAGCCAACCAGTTCAAGGAGTATCTTTGACCTCCCTGTCAAGGAAAAACGCCTCCGGGAACTGGAGCACATCATAGCCCAGGCCGACTTCTGGGACGATTCAGACAAGGCCACCCGACTCCTCAAGGAACGGACCACCCTCTCCAACCTCATCGATGCCTGCAACGCCATCTTCACCGACATTGAAGATGCCCAGGTCCTGCTGGAGCTGGCCCAGGAAGAGGGGGACAAGGACAGTGAGGCCGAAGTGGCCGACATCCTGGACGGTTTGGCCGGGAAAATCAAAAAGTTCTCCATCGACATCACCCTGGACCAGGAAGACGACGCCCGGGATGCCGTGGTCTCCATCAATGCGGGGGCCGGCGGTACCGATTCCCAGGACTGGGCCGAGATGCTCTTCCGCATGTACACCCGCTGGATTGACAAAAAAGGCTATAAGATGCAGGTCATTGACTACCAGGAAGGAGACGAGGCCGGCCTCAAGGGTGCCACCATCCGGGTAAGTGGTGAAAACTGCTATGGTTTCATGAAGGTGGAATCCGGAGTCCACCGCCTGGTGAGGATTTCTCCCTTCAATGCCGGTGGGAAACGCCAGACCTCCTTTGCCTCGGTTTTTGTCTACCCCGACATCCAGGACGAGATCAACATCGACATCGACGAGAGTGAATTGCGCATCGACGTTTACCGGGCCAGCGGCGCCGGGGGACAGCATGTCAATAAGACCTCTTCGGCCGTACGCATCACCCACCAGCCTTCGGGTGTGGTGGTCCAATGCCAGCAGGAATCCAGCCAGCATCGGAACAAGGAAATCGCCATGAAGGTCCTGAAATCCCGCCTCTACCAATTGGAAAAGCAGAAACAGGACCAGAAGATGCAAAACCTCCACGACGGCAAGGACGACATCGCCTGGGGCAGCCAGATCCGCTCCTATGTCCTCCATCCCTACCGCATGGTCAAGGACCATCGCACCGACTTTGAAGTGGGGGATGTGGACAAGGTGCTCAACGGGCATCTGGACCCGTTCATCGAAGGGGTATTGCTTTCCAATTGATGGATCCCCTGGACATTATCCATAAATTTTATCCCCCGGAATCCGACCTCTGCCGGATTCTCACGGATCACAGCCGCCGGGTGGCGGACAAGGCCCTGGCCATTGCCCGTCACCTGGTCCGGCACCAGACCGGCATCTCCCTGGACCAGGACTTCATTGAACAAGCCGCCATGCTCCACGACATCGGGATTTTCAAAACCCGGGCCGGTTCCCTGGGCTGCACCGGGACCTTTCCCTATATCTGCCACGGCTACCTGGGCCGGGAGATCCTGGACGAGGCCGGACTGGATCCGGCCTTTGGCCTGGTGGCCGAACGCCACACCGGCGCCGGCATCACCCTGGACAACATCCGTCTCAACAACCTCCCCCTGCCCCACCGGGACATGGTCCCCCTGACCCTGGAGGAAAAGATCATCTGCTGCGCCGATAAATTCTTTTCCAAGTCCCCAAAAAAACAGGGCCGCACCGCCACCCTGGCGGAAATCCGAGCGGAACTCTCCACCATCGATCCGATCCACGGGGAACGATTCCAAACCATGGCCGAGGAACTCTTGATCCAGGAATAAATATCCCTCCCCCACCAGATGGGTCATGAACAACAAAACGAAAATCACACCCTAGCGATTCCCAAGGGCATGGTTCCAAACCCTGGACACAATTTGCCATTAATCCAAAACCATTCCATGTATAAAGTGGATCCATTCAATCGGAACGTTATTTTGATCACCATGGGGTAAAAAGGCGGGAATTATAGATTCTTGGGGCCTGGGAAATCAGGCAGAGCAATCCCTGTATGGAGGCAGGGATATTGAAATGCACGACTCAAAGCCCCTCCCCCCCTGGAATGGCTTTCCATCCAAGACAACAAAGGCAGCACAAAGCCGTACACGGCATACTTCGGGTTTGATACCCATGGCCGAAGGATCCCGATGTGGGAATGGCCCGGGTGAAATTTAAAGGATGACCCCTTGGAGACTACCTATGGTCCCCACACAGGCTTTCCCGGAAGGATTCATAGGGCATGATGTCCTGGTGGCGGGCCTTCCAATGCTGGGCCATGCCGCCCCAGCCTTTGCCTTTGAAGGTTTGGCCGCAGATGGGACAGGAACGGGGGCCGTCCACGGGCATATTGGCCACGCAGGCCATGCAGACGGATTCCACATGGTTTTTCCCATTGTTGAGGCGATAAATGGCCCGGGGACCGGAGGCATTCATGAGCACGCCCATGGAGATGACTTTCACCTGTTCTCCGTTGTAGTCAAATTCAGCACCCTTGATCCATGCATCCCGAAGTCCCATAAATGCCATAAAAGTTCTCCTTTTGAAATTTTTCGTCGACTTTATGCCGACACCCTGCCCCTTGTCAAGTCCCAGCCCGGGATTGCCCGACTCACGACCACGGATGGATCTTTACTCACATCCCCGGAAAGGGGATGGAATGAGGAATTCCCCCCATTGCAAATAAGGGGAAGATCGGGGAAAATTTTCCCAACGCATCCAGGGAAAAATTCCCCACGATCCCTGGAAATAAAAATCCCCCGGAGCGCAGGGCCCCGGGGGATTTCAACGTTGGGATAACGCTTGACCTCCCCCCACTAGAGGATCTGCTTCAGGAACAGCTTGGTCCGGTCATGGGTGGGATTGGTAAAGAAATGTTCCGGTGTCCCCTCTTCGATGATCCGTCCTTCGTCCATGAAAATCACCCGGTCGCCCACTTCCCGTGCAAAGCCCATTTCATGGGTCACACAGACCATGGTCATGCCTTCCTTGGCCAGGGTTTTCATCACATCCAAGACCTCGCCGATCATCTCCGGGTCCAGGGCCGAGGTGGGCTCGTCAAAGAGCATGATTTTGGGATCCATGGCCAGGGCACGGGCAATGGCCACCCGTTGCTGCTGGCCGCCGGAAAGGTTGGAGGGCCAGGCATGGGCCTTCTGGGCAATGCCCACCTTTTCCAACAGGGCCATGGCCTTTTCCTCCCGTTCCTTTTTGGACCGCTTGCGCACCAGCTTCTGGGCCAGGGTCACATTGCCCAGCACGGTCTGGTGGGGAAAGAGGTTGAAGGATTGGAAAACCATGCCCATTTCCATGCGCACGTGGTTGATGTCGGTTTTGGGATCAAAAAGGTCCACCCCATCCACGAGAATCTGGCCGTGGTCCGCAGTTTCCAGGCGGTTGAGGCAACGCAGGAAGGTGGATTTCCCGGAACCGGAGGGGCCGATGACCACCACCACTTCCCCGGCTTCAATGGTATTGGAGACATCCACCAATGCCTTGACTTCATGGGGCACGTAGAATGTTTTATGTATGTTTTTTACGTCAATCATTTGGTGGCGGTCCTCCTTTCCAGATACTGAACACACATGGAAAGCGTAAAGGTCATGGCCAAATAGAGAATGGCACAGAGAAGCCAGAGTTCAAAGGTCTGGAGACTGGTGGTGATGCCTTCACGGGTGGCTTTGGTCAACTCCCGAATGGAGATCATGCCCAAAAGGGAGGAGTCCTTGATCAGATTAATGAACTGGCCGGCCAGGGGCGGCAGAATGGTCTTCAAGGCCTGGGGAAGGACGATGTGGAACATGCATTGGAAATAGGTCATCCCCTGGGAGCGGGCCGCCTCCACCTGTCCGGGGTGGATGGCTTCGATGCCGGCCCTCACAATCTCCACCACATAGGCACCGGTGAAGATGGACAGGGCCATGATCCCGTACCATTCCGCGTGGAGTTTGGGAATCCCGTTCATGATGAGGATCTTGTTCATGGTGGTGCC
>JAKSBM010000711.1 GCA_022361135.1 Desulfobacterales bacterium
GATTGCGATAAAAATAACAGGCCCCTGCAAATCCCCGGACAACGGGATGGGTGTGGGTGAGGTATGCTTCCAGTTCCATCCCCCTTGAGACCTCCAGCCGGTTCTGGCAGACCAGTTTGAGGATGGCAATGGTCAATTCCGGTTCCCTGGGATCCAGGAAGGGGATCAGCCGTGCTGCGGCGGATTTCCGGGAACCCGGGGTGATCATTTTGATCAAGGTGATGCGGGTGTCGGCATCCTGCTGGGGCAGGGCCTCCAGGATGAGCCGATCCATTTCCTTGGGGGAAAAGTTTTTAATGAGTTTGGCATACCAGACGGCATCCTCCCCCCGGGCCTTGAGGAAGGAGGATTTCAGTTCCTCCAGGGTTTTGTCCTGGTTGAAGATCTGCCCCAGTTCTTTGCTGTTCAAGCTTTTAATGTCCAGGAGGTTGTTGGAAATGAGGTCCTTGAGGATCTTGGAATAGTTGATTTTCAGCACAATGGGGGCGGCCAGCCAGGCCAGCAAAAAGGGCAGGGCCACCAGGGTCAGGTACCGGGGATGGAAGAGGGAGTCTGAAATCAGAATCAGGGTGGAGCCGGTGAACAGGGCGGCACGTACCACGGTTCCCCTGAGGAAGGGGCGGATCATGTTCCGGTAGCTTTGGGGAAAAAGGCCGATGAGGATCCCCTGGGCCGGGACATTGATGGTGGTACGGATGATGGTGGTGGACATGCGGGCATACATGGCCGCCACCACGTCAAAGCGGAACAGGAAGGCGCTGAGTGCCAGGATATAGTTAAAGGGGTGGAACATGAGGGCCACGGGCAGGCCCCACCTGCCGTAGATCCGTCCCACAAACAGGAGAATGAAGAGGCTGACGATGTTCAATCCCCCCCGGAAGAACCCGAAAAACCGGATCATGGCCTCCTCCGATGCAAAGTGATCATTGACCGCATAGTTGAACTGGTAGTTCATGATGGGGATGATCACGTTGGGCATGAAGGTGAGGACCAGGACGATTTTAACCAGCATGGAATCCTTGAGCAGGGGAAGAATATTCTTCAGCTCTTCGGCCATGGCGGTTCGTTTTTTGGGTGCCCCGGCTTCGGTTTTTTCCGTGTAGATCAACGGGGCATAGCTTCGGGCCATGGCTTTGATGAGAACGGCACCGGCCAGGGTGATCAAAAGGTAAAGGTAGAGCAGGTTGTCCAGGTTAAATGTTTTGGCAAAATAGGGGGTGGCAAAACTGCCCAGGATAAGTCCAAGGACCCCGCCGGCCGTGAGCAAAGGAAAGAGGCGTTTGGACTGGCGGGTGTTGAATAAATCATTGCACATGTTCCAGAAGAGCATGGCCTGGAGTAGCTCAAACTGGCTTTTCAGCATGAAAAGCAGGGGGTAAAGCTGGTAGTAACCCAGGGGAATGGCCAGGCGGATCAACGTGACGAGGATGCCCGATACAATGAATACCCGGGTCAGAAGCCGGGCCCCGGAAATCCGGTTGAGGAATGAGGTCAGAAATCCGGTGACAAAAAAGGTGAGAACGGCATTGGCCATGTTCACCACGGGCATGAATTCCACACCATACCGTTTGAGAAAGGCGGTTTCCGCGTAGTTGTTCAGAACCATTCCGGCGGAGCGGACGATGAAGAGCAGGGCTGTGGTCCAGAGTAGAAGGCTGATTTCCTCTTCATAGACCTTGAGGAGCCCCAGGAGCCGTGTGCGCATTATTGGGCCTCGAGTACCAGTCTGAAGCCCGTTGTTTTAAACCGTGCACCGGGGTGGGCATAGGCCCGGTTGGCACTGCGCAGATACTGGGGATACTTATACCAGCTGCCTCCGCGCCGGATGCGATTTTCCGATGAAATCATACTATGGCCCATGCCGCCGGTGTGTTTGGGGCCCATGTATTCGGCATAGTGATCGCTGCACCATTCCCAGACATTGCCGTGCATGTCGTAGAGTCCCCAGGGGTTGGGCTTGAAGCTTTTCACCGGGGCGGGGCCGTCCGGGGGAATCTGCAGGGTTTGGTAGTAGATGGTGCATTCGTTTGCCTTTTTGACGTTGTTGCCGTACATGGCCCGGGAGCAATCTATGTTTTCTCCCCAGGAATAGGCCGTGGTGGTGTTGGCCCGGCAAGCATACTCCCATTCCGCTTCCGTGGGAAGGCGGTAGGTATATCTGCTTTTTTCGTTCAATGTCTTGATGAATTTTTCACATTCGTAAAAGGAAACCCGGGTGACGGGCATGTCGGGTTTTCCCTTTTTCCGCATGAACCATTTTTTGCCCATGACCGCCTGCCATTGGGCCACGGTGACTTCGGTTTCCTGAATGTAATAGGGCTTTTGTATCACCATTTTGTGCCGAATTTCATTGGCATCCCGGTATTTTTCCGTTTTGGGGCTGCCCATGAAAAAGGAGCCCGGCTGGATGCGGATAAAGGTCATCCCCGTTTCGTTGGTGATCCTTTGGTCCTGGCCCGCGGCCGAGCCGGGGCTGAACAAAAGAATCAAACCGGCCAGGAGGATGAACACATGAAGGCATCTGTCCGGATTGCTTCGGACCCTGGCTGAAAAATATGAATTCACAATTTGTCTCCATTTAAGGATATGGGGGTGAGTGGATATGTTGAATACCCTTTTATCCAATTATAATTTCACAGGGGTGTCAAGTGGAAAAGCCCCCTAGGAAAAGGGCTGGAATGGTTGGGTATTGGACCTCAGTTGGAGAGTTCTTCCATCCACCTGTCCAGGATTTTTCGGTCCTTTTCTCCCATGGAAGTGAAGCGTAAAATACTTTTGTGGCCTCCCTTGTCCTGGCCCGTGGAAATGCATTTGGCATACATTTCCTCAAAGCAGTGGGCATCCAGGCAGAAATCCAATTGGAGTTTAATGTCGGACAGGGCCGGGATGGGGGAGGCGGAGATGACCTCCATATGGGTTTTGTCCATGGAGAGGGTCTCGCCCATGACCGGTATCAATTCCACCCTTTTTCCCTGGACGGCCCAGTACTTAAATGGAATCTGGATTTCCATTCGACCGGCGTCCAGATGGGGGGCATCCAGGACTTGGCTGCCGAAGCCGGGGTGATCGATGCGATGGACGGAATAAAAGACCAGGGGCTTTTTCATGCCCTTCATCATCACCGTGCGCGGCGGAAGGGTCTCCACCGCATGGCTGACCTTCTCATGGGTGGAGAGGCCGATGAGGACTTCGCCGCCGATGCTGTTGGATTCGATGCGGGAGGCCTGGTTCACAGCGGCCCCCACAAGTCCGTATTTCATGCGGAGTTCAGAGCCGATATTGCCCACAATCACGGAACCGGTGTTGATGCCGATGCCCATTTCCAGGGGGGGGTATCCGGCTTGGGTGAGCTCTTTGTTCAGTCCGGTGAGGCAGTTCTGCATTTCAATGGCACAGGCCACGGCCCGTTCCGGGTCGTCATCGTGGACATGGGGGGCCCCGAACACAGCCAAGATGGCGTCGCCGATGATTTCATCGATGATGCCGTCGTATTTCAGGATGATGCCGGACATCTTTTCCAGATATCGGTTGAGCAGGGTCACCATTTCTTCGGGGTCCCGGTTTTCAGATAGGCTGGTGAATCCGCGCAAATCGGCCATGAGGATGGTGACCACCCGCCGGCTTCCCCCGATTTTCCGCCCCTCGGAGGAGTGGAGGATTTCTTCCACCACCTTGGTGGAAAGGTAGCGGCCAAAGGTCTCTTTGATGAAGTTCACCAATTGGAGCCGTTCTTCGGAGACATCCATGATCCGGCGAAGCATGGAATCCCGGCTGGAGATAATGCTTCGGATTTCCTCGGGGCTGTCCGCATCCAGAATCAGGCTTTCCTCCAGGGTGCCGTCGTCCCGGATGCGTTCATTGGTTTTGGCAATGGCCTCCAGGGGGGCAATGATTTTTTTGGTGAGAAAGCTTTTCAGGGTGATCATCATAAAGGCGATGATGATGGCCACCAGGATGGCAATGCGCACGGCGTGCCAGAATAGATCCTGGGCATCGGCATCGTAGAGGTGCCAGCGGTAGACCAGGGAATAAACCAGGAGAACGGCTTCGATGAATAGAATCCGCCAGAATACCCCCATGAGGAGGATTTTACGAACACCCTGGGGCTTTTCATCCTTCGGGGTCATGCCACCTCCTGGGATTCCGAAGCGGCCATGGCTTCGATATCCACGGTGACCCGCAGGGCTTTCAGACCGCGGACGTCGGGCATGTCTTCCAGGGTCAGCTCCTCCCGCTGGGGCTTGATGCGACCCAGGTCGGTGAGGAAATCCATGTGGCGGTGGATTTCCTGGCCTTCCGCCGGTGTGGAATAGACCACGGCAATCTGGTCGGGCTGGGTGAGCCGTTCCTTGCTGCCCTTAACCAGGGCTTTGTCCAGTCGGGATTTGATGATTTCATGGCGGACATCATAGGCCCCATCCACGTCGAATCGTTTTTCATCGTAGCGGAAACGGATGGACAAGGGGCTGTGGTTCACCAGGATGAGGTGGCAGGTGTCCAGGGGCACCCCCAGTTTGGGCCGGATCTGTTGGGTTTGCCAGGCCAGGCCGCAGGCCACCATGATCTGCCAGAGGGTCATGTTTTTGATGTGGAAACCGGACAGGCTGTTCTGGGGGGTCATGGAAGCCCCGATGTACATCATATAATCCACCCCGTCGGTCTGTCGTTTTTCAAAATAGTGGGGAAAGGTCTGCTGGGCCAGGCTGTCCTCTGCACCCAGGTAATTGGACAGGCTCTGGTTCAGCAGGGAAACGCTTTGTTCATATTCCCGGCGTTTTTGGTAGACCATGCCGGATTGGGGATCCAGGCTCCGGTTGTAGGTGAGAATTTTTTGGGCCACATCTTCACCTGCATGGGAGAGGGCTTCAAAGGTCTGGGCCATTTCCCGGTTGAGCAGTCCGTGGACCGCGGTCTCATCCCCGGAGTTGAGGCCCGTGGCAATGGATTGGGTCATCTGGTGGATCCGGGAATGGTATTCCTGGAGCAGGGGCCAGGGACGCACCTTAACGGCGGTGTCCAAGACAGCGTCGGCCAGTTTCAATTGGTGAAGCAGGTCCTGTTGAATCCCCTGGTTCCGGGCCTGGGAAGACCCCCGGACATCGGACTGGCCGTAAAAGGGGACCACATCCTTGAAAATAATGGGTTCCATTTCCTGTTCA
>JAKSBM010000054.1 GCA_022361135.1 Desulfobacterales bacterium
GACGGCATTGAATATCTTTTCCAGATTCTGGACCGCGGTCTTTTCCTTTTTAATCTGCATGGCATCCTGGTTCCGGAGATAGATTTCCCGGGCCAGATCGGCATCGGTGATGCCAAAGGATTTTTTAAAGGCCCTATACTGCATATTTATCCGCCCGGAGGATACGTTTGGCCAGGGCGGTCTTGTGGACCTCGTCTGCCCCGTCGTAAATCCGGGCCGCCCGTTCGTGGCGATAGAAATAGGCCAGGACCGTGTCGTCGGTCATGCCCAGACCTCCGTGGACCTGGAGGGCACGGTCCACAATGCGATTCATGGTATTGGCCACGGTGAATTTGATCATGGAAACGGCGTCCCGGGAGGCCGGGGCCCCGTGGTGGTCAATCTGCCAGGCCGCATTGAGGGTGAGCAGCCGGGCCGAGGCCAGTTCTGCGGCGGATTCGGCAATCCAGTTCTGGATGGTTTGCCGGGTGGCCAGGGTTTTCCCCGAGGGATGGATCACCCGTTCATTGGCCCGTTGGCAGAGGAGATCAAAGGCCCGGGAGGCAATGCCCAGCCAACGCATGCAATGGTGGATCCGCCCGGGACCCAGCCGTTCCTGGGCAATGGCAAAGCCCTGGCCCCGGGGCCCCAACAGGTTGGCCTTGGGCACCCGGCAGTCTTCATAGAGAATTTCCGCGTGGCTGGCGTAATCGTCCCCTTCATGGCCCATGACCGGGATATTACGCACAAGATTAAACCCCGGGGTATCCGTGGGCACGATGATCATGGAGGCTTGTCCGTGGATGGGGGCCTGGGGATCGGTGACGGCCATGACAATGGCGAAATCCGATCCATCCGCCGCCGTGGTGTACCATTTATGACCATTGATGACCCAGTGGTCCCCCTCCTCCACGGCCGTGGTTTCCAGCATCACGGGGTTGGAACCGGGCATGTCCACCTCGGTCATGGAAAAGCAGGAGCGGATCTCCCCCCGGACCAGGGGATCCAGGTACCGTTTCCGCTGGGCAGGGGTGGCGTGGCTGTGGAGAATTTCCACATTGCCCGCATCCGGGGCCTGGCACCAGAAAACGTAATGCCCCAGGGGAGAACGGCCCAGGGCTTCCGAGACCAGGCCGTGCTCCAAAAGGGAAAGCCCCATGCCGCCGCAATCCTTTGGAAAATTGGGGGCCCAAAGTTCCATCTGTTTGACCAGGGCCTGTTTTTCCCGGAGCCGGGGCAGGAGGTGGCTGAAATCCGTGACCAGGAATTCCGGCTCCATGGGAATGAGTTCCCGATCCACAAATTCATTGATCATGCCGACGATGATCTGCATTTTTTCCGATGTGCTGAAATCCATGACACCTCCCCTTCTGGTCTGAGTTCGTTGATGAGTAAACCCGGTTCCGGTGAATGACGGAGGTTATCATAAAAAAGGATTTTTCATCCGTCAAGGCAAAAATCGAACGAATGTTCGTTTTTTATCCAGACGGTTTCAGGGCAATTTCAGGGAGATATCGGCGGTGCCGTCCAAAAAGGCCTGGATGAATTCAACCACATCCCCATGGATGCGGATGTCGGCATGCCTGAAAATGGGAGCGGCCGGGGAATGGTTCACGGCCACGATGGTCCGGCTTCCGGCCATGCCGGCCAGATGTTGGGAGGAGCCGGAGATCCCCAGTGCCAGGTAAAGTTCCGGGGCCACCCGGGCCCCGGTGATGCCCACCTGTTGGCCATGGGGGAGCCAGCCCGCATCCACCAGGGGGCGGGAGGCGGCCAGTGCGGCGTTGGGAATGGCCTGGACCATGGCCCGGGCCAGGTCGAGATTTTCCCGATCCCCAATGCCCCGGCCCACGGCCACCACCACCCGGGCGGCCAAAAGATCGGCATCCCCAAGCCCCCCCTCCCGGGTGGAAAGCTGCACCAGGGGATAATTGTCATGGTTGGCAGGGGGCAGGGAATGGACGGGGAAGGATAAATGCCCTTCGGGGGCAAAGTGACCCGGGGACAGGGTTACCACCTGGACCAAGTCGGGATGGGGCTGGATTTTTTCAACCCTTTGGTTTTGGTACACGGGCCGGTGCCAGACGGGGCCATCCGGGTTTTCCAAATCCAGGGCCGTGGCCC
>JAKSBM010000828.1 GCA_022361135.1 Desulfobacterales bacterium
AATTTAAAATCCATGAAGAGCTTCCGGGTAAAAATCACATCCCGGGCGGTGAAGGCAGAGCCGTCGGACCATTTGGCCTTTCTCAATTTAATGGTGTACCGGGTGCCGGTGTCATCGATTTCCGGGGCTTCCCGGGCCAGCCAGGGGATGATTTTCAAGGTATGGGGATGGCGCAGGAAGAGGGGCTGATAAATCTGGGAAATGATTTTCCGGGAATTGGCATCGGTACCCAGCCAGGGGTTCAAAGAGCGGGGCTCTTCGGGCAGACCGATCTTAAGGTAGCTTTCCTCGGTGGCCCGGCCGCAGCCGGCCAAAAGAAAACAGATCAGGATCATCCCCAGGGTACGGGTTAAAAATCCAATGCCGTAGAAATCAGTCCTGTGATTCATTTTTTTTCCTACTCCGCCAGCTCGCACCACAGATTTTCTCCTCTATGAAATCAATGATTTTGACTTCCAGCTTGGTATGATCGAATTGGTTGATCCGGGGAATCCCCCCCGGAGAAATACAATTGACCTCAACCAATTTATCCCCGATTACATCAATTCCCACAAAATAGAGCCCGTCTGAGACCAGCTTATCCCGTATGCGTTCACAAAGGTCCTTCTGGGCAGGGGTCAGCACGTGGGGTGTGGCCAAAGCACCGGCATGGACATTGGTCCGAAAATCCCGGGTCATGGACTTCCTGGCCATGGCACCCAGGACCTCGCCGTTGAGCATGAGGATCCGCACATCCCCCTGGTCCCTGACATTTTTCAAATACTCCTGGACCATGATGGGTTGGCGCTCGGGGTAGGGTTTGGAGGCCTGGACATAATAGTTAATCAGTGAATTCAAATTTTCCTGGTCCCGGTTGCTCACCTTGATCACCCCGTGGCCCCCGTGGCCGTGGAGGGGTTTCATGACCATGGCCCCGCCAAATCCATCGATGATTTTCAGCAGACGAAAGGGGTCCCTGGACACATGGGTTTCCGGGATGATGTCCGGGAAATTCAGAATATAGGCCTTACTGCTGCCGTTGATCTGCCCCTGGGTGGAATTCATGATAAAAACGTCCTGCTTTACCGGATCCAGAAACTCCAATACCTCATACTGAATGGGGGGATCCTTTCTCAGGAAAATCACATCCAGATCCCGGACGGTTTCAAAAATCAGCTCTTCCTTATCCAAACACTCAACCAGGGTGTCCCAGTACCGGGTCAATTCCATGTCCGGAGCCGTGGAGATGTTGCGCATCCGGGCCACCAACTCATTATTACGAATATAAATATCGTGGGGTTCCAGAAAATAAACCGTATGCCCCCGCTGGTTGCACTCGTACATCAGATGAGCAGTGCTTTCCCAAAGCGGATTAATCAACCGCAAATCGTCCATTAAAAAGGCTATTTCCATAGTGGTGTCGAAATCCTCCAAGGCCTGAATCGTCTGGTATTCGTAATTCTGAAGAATCTATCTTTTGTATGACAGGCGGTTGGGATTGTCAAACCTTAACTATCTGCTTACAAAAGTGGGACAAAGCCCCTCAAATCATGTATTCTACATTAGAATATTAAAGCCCGACACGGTGTTCAGTGCCCAACCCCATTTTACACTGTTCACCAACTTTGCCAAAACGGATACTGGATAAACAGGAGAGAAATCCCCCATGACCCACGGATTGGCCCCAAGCGAAATCCCGCTTCACTCGGTCCTGACCCTGGACCCCCTTTTTGAATTCTGGGAAGAGACCCTGGTCTCCCAATGCCCCAACATGGCCAAAGTATATTCCCATATCCGGGAAAAGATGGCCCAATACCCCGAACTCCAGGGAGAGATTTCCAACGCAGAAACCCTGAGGGACCATGTGGATCTCATGCGCCCCCTCATGGGTGTCATCTTCCCCCGGGCAAGCTTTGACACCGATCTCATGGCGGTATTCCCCCCCTGCGGTTATGACGCCTTTTATGCAACCCCAAGGTTCCAGCACCTGTTCATGGATGACCACCAGAGCTTTAAGACCGATGTACAGGACCTTCTGCAAAGTCGAGAATACCAAAAACAGCTCAGCCTATATTTCCTGGTGCTTGAAAGAATATACGACATCCAATGCCAGGATATCACCCTGCTCAAGGTGGAAACCATCAAGGATAAGGAAACCGGCCTGGACCGGTACTATCGCGTCTGCCCGGACTTTAAGTTCGTCCATGTTTCCCCCCTCAAGCCCCCCCGGGAGCTCTCGGATGCGGACAGGGAACAGATACTCGACCATCTCACCGATCTGGAAAGCCTGGCCCGGTACGTTGATCTGGAAGCATTTGAATTCAAAGGATTCACCATTCTCAGGGCCGTGGACGTTACGGAACACCACCTCATCTCAAAACTGGAACGGGAGATGCTGAACCAGGAATCCATTTTCTCCAGCAAGGGGATCATCTCCCTGGAACAGCAATTGCGGATCCTGTTCAACCATCCCGACCTTTACCTGGGGATCTGTGCCCTGCGCCAGGACCAGATCATGATCATCAAAAATGATTGCCACACCAATGTGACCTGCCTTTTCACCAACTCCCGCCACATTCCCATTGAAGAATGCCAGGGGTCGGTGTGGGACAAAGCCGCCCGGGGAGACAGGGTTGTCCGCATCAACGATCTGAGCGCCATTGCCGATCCCGCACCCATGGACATCCTGGCCGCAGAAACCGGAATCCGTTCCATCATGATGGCCCCCCTCTCCTTTAAGGGTGAAGCCATCGGCCTCATTGAAGTCTACTCCAAAAGCGTTGGGGACTTCGGTGCCATGGGCGTGGTGAAAATGCAGCAAATCATCCCCATTTTCTCCGTGGCCCTGAAACGGGGAATGGACGAGTTGGACAAACAAATCCAATCGGTGATCAAGGAAAAATGCACCGCGGTCCACCCCTCCGTGGAATGGCGGTTTGAAGCGGCGGCCATGGATCATATGGAACGCTTCCACCAGGGGGATGAACAGGAAATGGAACCCATTATTTTCAAGGATGTGGTTCCCTTTTACGGCCAGTCCGATGTCCGGGGCTCTTCCCAGGCCCGGAACCAGGGGATTCAACAGGACCTGCTTCACCAATTGAAATTGGCCGACGATGTCTTGGACACCGCCGTTAAGGTGCGTCCCTGGCCCCTGCTCCAGGAA
>JAKSBM010000334.1 GCA_022361135.1 Desulfobacterales bacterium
GGCAAAGGCCAAAGGCGGGATAGACCTGATCGGGCAAGTCCAAAAGGGTGGATACCTTACTTGGATCATTGCGGATACCGCCGATGAATACCCCGCCCAAGCCGATGGATTCCGCCGCGATCATCATATTCTGTCCCAGCATGGCCACATCGGTTGTGGCGATCAGCCCCTGTTCGGCCCATCCCATTTCCGCATTCAAATTATGTTTTTCGCAGGCCGATTCCAGGCGGAGGAGGTCGGCGCAGAAAACCAGAAAAACCGGAGCCGTTTCCACCCATTTTTGGGGGCCGGCCAATTCTGCGATTTCCCTTCGGGTATCCGTGTTTTTGACCCAGATGACCGAGTAGGCCTGGATATGGCTGGAGGTTGATGCGTACTGTGCCACGGAAAGCAGTTCCTCAACCACGGCATCATCCACCGGGGTGGAGGTGAATTTCCGGATGGAACGGTGGCCGGCTAAAAGTTCAAGTACGGGGTTCATGGCATCTCCTTGGCTTGCAAATGGGTCATGGCCTTGGGCCAGGTATTAAAGGCCTTTAAATGTACCACGTTCCATATCCCGGTTCAAATGGGCACAAGACAACGGTTTGCTCTTTTCATTCTGGGGTGTAATTGGGAGATGGTAAAAAAAGGAAGGAAAAAATGGCAGGCCAGGAGGGAGTCGAACCCCCAACATCCGGTTTTGGAGACCGGCGCTCTACCAATTGGAGCTACTGGCCTGCACGAACAAGAACGCTTTATATCATATCTGGGCAAGTTTTCAATACGGCAGGCCTTCTTTTTTGAAAGTTTTTTACTGGGGATTTGAAAGGGGGATGAGTTTTGCTAATATTATGAGGATGATGGACCTCTTAAAAAAACTCAGTCTTTCCTTTGATGAGAACCGGGTGATTTACTGGTCCAACCTGGCCCGGATCAACAATCTGCTCATCATCCTTAATATCTCCCTCTTTTTTGTCACGGAATTGGTGACCCGGGAAGGGTATTATTACACCTATTATTCCCTGGCTCTTTTGCTGGGGGTGACCATGGGCTGTCTGTTGCCCCTGGGGCTTGTCCGCCGCCTTTCCTATTATTGCGTCTTCCTCAGCCTGGAGTTTGGGGCCATTTATTTTCTGGCCGTCAGCATCTGGTACTGGGTGGTGACCCATTCGGTCTGAATTTACACATCTTTTCCCTGCCAATGGTTTCCATACGTTTTTCTCATCCCGTTAAAACATTCCTGATTTAAATCCTGGGTACGATGATTGCCAATGACCCTGTTGCAAGGAGAATATCAATGCGAGATGAAATGGATAGACGCGTGTTTTTGAAGTTGGGGATGACCGCCGGTGCTGGACTGGCCCTGGCTTCTGCCTTTCCCAAATTTTCCATGGCCGACCTGCGGCAAATTTCCCTGTCCGACTGCATGGAATTGACTCCGGAGGAAATTGCCGGGAAATCCAAAATGGTGACCGATTCCTGGGATTATTTGATCCGTGCGGCGGCCGGCATTAAAGACGCCGGCATTCGAACCCAGGTTCAGGGGATTTTGAAAAATCCAGCCCCCACATTTACCGCGGAACTCATGGATGGTCAAAACCGACTGGCCGTGTACAATGAGCTTAAATCCATGGGGTTTATCCCGGAAAACATGGCGTTTAAGTCCTTTCTTCCCCCGGTGAAGGATCCCCAAAAATCCCCCCATCCCTTTCTGGCCGGGCCGGGGTCGGGGTATTCAAGCCACCATTCCTATCCCGGGGGCCTGATTACCCATACGGCGGCCAATGTTCGGCTCAGCCTATCCCTCTACGAGCACTATATTACGGTTTATGATTTTGCCCTGGACCGGGATGTGATCCTGGCCTCCCAAATTCTCCACGACCTTCACAAACCCTGGGTTTTCCAATGGTCGGCCCGCACCGGGGAAAGCCGCACAGAAATGAAATTGGCCGGCACCGGTGAACACCACATCTATGGTGTGGCCGAATCCCTGGTCCGGGGGCTGCCCGCCGGAGTCTGCACAGCCCAGGCCTGCGCCCACCAGCATCCGGGATGGGAAAAGGACGAGGCCAAGCCCGTGAAATGGCTCAAGGCCGCCGCCGTGCTCACGGGTAAGGATCCGGTCAAGGCCGGTCTCCTGGCCCCGGGGGAGCAGACCCTGCCCCAGCCCCGTGGCATGGAAAATTTTGTCACCCATCTGGGCGACCATGACTGGGTTTTGTCCGTTCCCGCAGCCAAGTGGCTGATTCCGGTCATGGCCGAGATTGCCGGGGAAAACTACGGCATGTCCGGCGCCGACCTCTCCGGTCGGAAGTTTAACCAATTCCGCAACTATGTCTTCGCCCAGGCTTCCATCATGAACCTCTACCACCTTTATACCGCCAGGGGGAAGGATGGCCTGGCCCGCACCGTAACCGCCATGGTGACTCCGGCCTGATATTTACCCCGAAACCCAGCCCCTCCCTGAAAAGCTCGACAATTTTGTCGAGCTTTTCCCTTTAATGTCGAGATTTGGAAAAATAGCTTTTTGGAAAAGTCATGTAAAATCAATATCTTATGGCGTGGCACGCATCTTGATAACATTCCAGTGCAAGAACAGCATCGACCCGGAAAGCAGGGCGATGAACCACACAAACCATAGGAGAAAAATTATGACACAATCCAATGAAACCACAGAGAATAAAAGGGGAAAATACACCTGTTTTATCGCAGCACTGGCCGCAGTCCTGGTCATCGGCATGGCGGGCCTTGCCTTTGCCGGATCCGGAAATTGGGGCCACGGCGGTGGACATGGCGGTGGAAATGGCGGCGGTTATGGTCACCACAGGGGATGCTGGTAGGCCATTTCGCCAAAGATACGCTTTTTGAAGAAAGCCCAAGGCATGAACATAAAAATAAAAAAAGCAATTTTGAGGACAAACAAATGAAGAAAAATACCATGAACTCCAAAACACATCGTATATTGACCCTGGCTATGGTGGGTATCATGGCCACCTCCGGCCTGGCCTTTGCCGGCCATGGCAATCATGGCAACCATATGTCCATGGACACCACCTCCCCCCAATACCAGGAAATGAATGCCAGGTACCAGGCATACCGGGAAAAGGTGGGCCCTCTTTACAGGGCTTTCCAGAGTAACCAGGCCCTGTTGGAGGCTGAATTGCTCAAGGGAGACACCGATCGGAAACGGGTGGAGGAAATCCAGGAAGATATTTCAGAGATCCGCACCCAATTGGATCGGTTTGAATTGGATCATACCCTGGAAATGAAGACGCTGGGTTCCGATTATGCCGGTTATTGCGGAAGTATGGGTAACCACGGCATGGGGCGCAATCGGGGCAGCTACGGCTGGCACCACCGATAGGGTTGGCCTGTAAACTCCTGGATTTTCCTGATATCATGGTGGAACGGTAGCTTCCCGTTCCACCATGTTCTTGCGAACTCCTTTTTTTAAAATCCATGTAATCAACCAGGAAAAAAGAATGACAATGCATAGTCAATCCGCTCCGTCTTCATTGTTGGAAGAGGGCATGGTCATCAAAGGCAAATGGGAAATTCTCAGTTTCGTTGCCCGGGGTGGCAAGGGCGAAGTCTACCTGGCCAGGCAGATGAATCTGAATCGGCAGGTGGCGTTGAAAATAATGTCCCAGGCCTTTCTCCAAAGCCTTGAGGGTGATGAAGATGAAATTGAATCCGAGCTAAAGCGATTCCACAGGGAAGTTCAGATTATGGCCCGGATGCAGCATCCCAATATCATCAATGTCCATGATTTCGACCAGCTTAGCATCAACGGAATGGATATGGATTACATTGTTATGGAGTATATACCGGGGCCCACCCTGCGCCAGAAAATGCCCCACGAGGGATTGGGCCAGGATGAATTCCGGGTAAAAAATTGGATAGCCACCTATTTTTTACCCATTTTGTCCGGGATGCAGGCGGTCCACGACAAGGGGGTGGTTCATCGAGATATGAAGCCCGAGAATGTTCTCATTGGGGACGGGCAACCAAAAATAATGGATTTCGGCATTGCCGGAGGATACAATCTTGACAATGTTACACAGACCCACCACATGATTGGTACCATTTCATATATGCCCGAGGAGCAATTCATCAACTTGTCCCTCACCGATGCCCGTGTGGATGTCTATGCCCTGGGTAAGATTCTTTATGAGGTGGTGGAGGGGAAGATGGAAAAGGGGCGTGATAAACCTTTTAAGCATGTGGCCCTGAGCCGTCCCCAAACGCTATTTTTTAAACGATTGGACAGGTGTATCCGGCAGGCCACGGCCCAGGATCGGAACCAGAGAGTCGCCTCGGTAAAATCGTTTCGAGAAGACTTGGAAGCGCTTATGGCCGAAGAACAGCCCCGACCCCATCGAACTTTAAAGCCTTGGTTGTTGGCCGGCTTCTCCGTGTTGGCCATTTTAGTTTTGGTTCTTTTTTTCCATTTTTCTCCCTTTGGATTGGAGCATTTGAACGGTCTCAAACCCGTGAATCAACAACCCGTCACTGAGTCTGTTGATAACCCCGGTGTGGGGTTTAAGGAGGCGGAGTTCCAATTTGACACCTCCTTACCAACGGCCCAGCCCGATGGTGAGGTTCCCCTTCCCAAAGAACTGGTGGCATCGGACAATATGACCATGATTCTTGTACCCGGGGGGAACTTTAATATGCCCCAGGAACATCCAGATGCCAATGGAATACCCTTTCGTCAAAATGTAAAGGCCTTTTACATGGATAAAACCAAGGTGACCAATTATCTTTACGTCCAGTTTCTGGAAGATTTACAGGGGGTCGAGGTCAAGCGGGGATCGGTTTTTTGGAAGGGGAACTTGCTTCTGTTGTTGGGTAAAATATCTGAAAAATACGAGCCCATCCTTTATGAAAATGGACGTTTTCGAGTAAAGCCTGAAGATGTGGCCAAGCCCGTGGTGCGAGTTACGCCCATGGGGGCTTGGGCCTATGCCTCCTTTTACGGCAAGCAATTGCCCAGCACTTCCCAGTGGTGGTATGTCGTGAGAAACGGTCTCATGCCGGGTGCACCCGTGGCATTTGGAGAACACGAATCCGTTGGTCTGGGAACGAACATTGGTTCCGTGAATCATACAAAGGCCAATCGGTTTGGTATCAAGGGGTTGAAGCAGAATGTTCATGAATGGACCTTTACCCGTTCGACGAAAGGGGGCGCGGAGTTTTATATCCATGGCCTGGACAATACGGAATCTTATTTGGTGCGCCAACCCTGGGAAGCCTTTTCCAATGTTGGGTTCCGCACTGTTCTTAAAGTGGAGGTAGCCCCATGATCCCCATGGACGAAATGCCCCGGGGATTTAGCCACCAGGGATTAAAACGAAAAAGTAATGAGGATCGGTTTTTAATCCGAAGGTTGTCCAGCGCCTGGATTTTGGCCGTGGCAGACGGGGTCGGTGGACACCGGGGTGGGGATATCGCTGCGCAAATCATGGTGGATGTCCTGGCTGATTTTTCCTTTGCCCTGGCAGATCCAATGGAGGAACTGGGACGCCTTTTGGCCCAGGCCGAAGCCGCCCTCATGGATCGTTCCCGGGAAAATCCAAGTCTGGAAGGCATGGGTACCACCTTGACCTTCGCCTTGGTTGGCAAGGAAATGGTCCATTATTTACATGTGGGAGACAGTCGTCTGTATTGGATTGAACCCGGGCAGATCAAACAGCTTACCACAGACCAAACCTTTCTTCAGGATTTCATTGACGAGGGGAGTATCACCCCGTCCCAGGCAAAGGTACATCCCTTGAAAGATATGTTGGACCAGTGCGTGGGGATGGGAGAACTGGAACCTGAAATGGGGTCCTTTCAGATCCAAGGACCGGGGATCCTTCTCCTTTGCACCGATGGATTGAGCCGTCATTTGTCCGATGATTGGCTTTTGCAGCGACTGGATTTGGTTTTCAATGGAAATGGTAAAGATACGTATTTTAAGGATGGGACCCATGGATATTCCCAGAATGCTCCCCCGCCCTTGGAAGCCATGGTTAAGGTTTTGATTGAGGATGCCTTGGATCAAGGCGGGCAGGATAATATTACCTTGATATTGGCCCGGGTTGAGCCCGGCTGTGGAGATAAAACCCCATGAAATCAATTTACATTGCCATGGTTTTAATTTTTGTTCTGGCCACCGGCGGCTGGGCTGCGGACGAAGGGTTCTCCGGACGTGTGGTGGCCCTGGATCGGACGGCCAAGCGTATGGTGGCTCTTCCGTTCCGTTCCGGCCACCATGGCCGGGGAGGAATGCACGGCAGACACATGGGCGGTCACATGCAAAACATGGGGGGACACATGGGAAAGGAACGGGGGGTTGAAATCCGTTTTATTGGAAAGAAGATCCCCGGTTTTGTCCGTTTGGGTGATGTGGTCCGGTTCAAGGGGCAATTCCAGGGGCAGAACCGGTTCCTGGCCCGGGAAATTTTAGAATTTCGAAATCCCGACACTGACCCCACCGGGGTACGGCACAGGATCATGGACCATTGCCGGGAGATGCCATGAAACCTTTAATCTCTGCCGCCACCCCCCTGTGGAAGGTCAATGTCCTGGTTTTTGGATTTTTCATCCTCCTGGCCCAGGCCCATTTCCATTACCAGAGTCGCCAGGTGGAGGCCGCCTTCCAGGATAATGTCCGGCAGCATGCCACCCTTTTGTCCGAAGTGGTCCGACTCAATGCCCGTGGGGCGGTTTTTTCCGAGCAGGTGGTCCAGGATATCCTCCAGACTTTCCTCCTCAATGTTTCCCATTTCATCGATTATCTGGATTCCATCAAAGCCTTTGGCCCCCGTGAATTAACGGCATTGTCCAAGGAATTGGGGGTGGCGGGCATCCGTATCACAACCCTGGAGGGCACGGTTAGGGAAGGCCCGGCCGGATGGTTGAAATCCAATCCACCCCCCCGGGACATGTTGGCCAATACCATCATTCCCCAGGAGGATCGTTTTTATTTTCTCTATTCCCGGTTCCAGAACGGGAATATCCTCACCAGCCTTGAATCGGCCCGTTTCCAGGAATTGCGCCGAAAAATGGGGCTGACCGAGCTTTTCCGCTCCATCACAGGCGTGGCCGGCATCCGCTACGTCCACATGGAGGAACTGGCCCCGGTTTTGACGGATAATGCCCATGGACTGGGCCAGGTAAGGATTCTGGACCAGCCGGGGGGGCGCGTGGCAGAAACCCGGCTGGCCCTGGGGGAGGGGACCATGGTCATTGGCATGGGCTGTGAACTTTACGATGGCTGGCTCAAGCAAAACCAGGGCTCACAGGTGATCTTTTCCCTTTTGATCTTCGGGGCCGGAGCTGTGTGTTCCCTGCTCCTCTATGCCTTCCAGCGTGCCCACCTGGCCCGGGTGAGGGAATTTGACCAGGCCCTGGCCCGGGAAAGGGAAGATGCCACCCTGGGGCGGGCCACGGCCACCATCACCCATGAAATCCGGAATCCCCTCAATGCCATCAGCATGGGGCTCCAGCGCCTCTCCCTGGAGGTGGAAAACCTGGACCCGGATCACCGGGATCTGATCCGGGATCTTTTGTCCTCGGTGAAACGCACCGATCACATCATTGCCGATCTTCGGCGTTTCATTGGGCCCCTGGAAATCCAGCCCGTTGGGGTCTGTCTGGATCAGCTCCTGGCCTCCAGCCTCAATCTTTATGAATCCCGGATTCGCAGCCAGGGCATTGAGGTGTTGGGCTTTCCTGAAACGGGGGCAGGCCGTGCCCCGGTTAACGCCATGGCCGATGCCGACCAATGCGCCATGGTGGTGGACAATCTCATTAAAAATGCCGTGGAAGCCCAGGAAGAGGGTGGGTTTATACGGGTTTCTTTTTTCACCAGCAGCCAGAGGGGCCAATCATTTGCCGGTTTTTGCCTGGCCAATGGGGGCTTCATGGGTGACCCCGGGGCGCCGGAACGACTTTTGGAGCCCTATGTGACCACCAAAACCCGGGGATCCGGCCTGGGCTTGGCCATTGTCCGGCGCATCGTGACAGCCCACGGCGGTCAATTGGAGATTCGGGCCCCCGGGGATCAGACCCTCGAGATCCGGGTGGGCTTTCCTGCTGCCCAGCCCCCTTCACATGGAAAGGATGAAAAATGAAAATTTTGATCGTGGACGATGAGGCTGTCCAGCGGGATATGCTGGCCGGATTCCTGGAGAAAAAAGGATTTGAGGTGACCACGGCCGGAAACGGGGAGGAGGCCCTGGCTCTTTTTTCCCGCATTCCCTTTTCCCTGGTCCTCACGGACCATAAAATGCCCGGCATGACCGGGGATGTTCTCATGGGCAAGCTCAAGGAAATGAATCCCAGGATCCACGGCATCATGATTACGGCCTACGGCAGTGTGGATACCGCCGTTTCCGTCATGAAGCTGGGGGCGGATGATTTCCTGGAAAAGCCCGTGGACCTTTTGACCCTGCTGGAAAAGATTGAACAGATCCGCCAGCGGGTGGTGATCCAGGAGGAGGCAGATCTGCTCCGGGAGAGCCTGGACACCCGGGAGCTGCCCATCCGTATCATCGGGGACAGCCTCCCCATGCGGGAGATCCTGTCCCTGGCCGGCCGCATGGCCCCCACGGAGTGGACGGCCATGATCCGGGGGGAGACCGGCACCGGCAAGGAACTCATTGCCCGGCTCGTTCACCTGCTCAGCCCCCGGAATGACCAGCCCTTTGTGGAGGTGAACTGCGCCGCCATTCCCGAGAACCTGTTTGAGTCCGAGCTTTTCGGCCATGAAAAAGGGGCCTTTACCGGGGCGCTCACCGCCCGGCGGGGGAAGTTTGAATTGGCACACGGGGGTACCCTGTTTCTGGATGAGGTGGGGGAATTGCCCCTGAATCTACAGGCCAAGCTCCTCAAGGCCCTCCAGGAAAAGAAGATTACCCGGGTGGGCAGTGAAACCGAGAAAATCGTGGATGTCCGGGTGGTGGCCGCCACAAACCGGGACCTCAAGCAGATGGTCCACGAGGATCACTTCCGGGAGGATCTCTATTTTCGCCTCAATGTTTTGGACATGGAATTGCCCCCCCTGCGCAAGCGGCGGGAGGATATCCCGGATTTGGTAACCCATTTCCTGGACAAATTCAGCCCCATGCCCATGGAATTTCACCCCGAAGCCCTCCATGTCCTCACCCGGTATGCCTTCCCCGGCAATGTCCGGGAACTGGAGCACATCATTCAACGCACGGTGACCTTTTGCCGCTCTTCCCTCATCCGGGAGCAGGATCTCCCCCCGGAGGTCCGTTTCCAAAATGCCGTGGAAAAAGGAACCCTGGCCGAAAAGCTGGAGGCCCTGGAAAGGGAACTCATCCTCACGGCCCTTTCCCGCCACAAGGGCGTACAGACCCGTGCCGCCCACGAACTGGGCATCAGCGAACGGGTGCTGCGCTACAAGTTGAAAAAGTATGATTTAAAGGGGTGAAGCTTGTCTGCCCTGCCACATTCCCATGTTGGATTTTAAATGGATGATTCCAAAGTTTCATAATTCATAAAACCAATATTCTCCGTCTCCACCATCCAAAGAATCAATTTGTCTATCTCCGAGGTATTCGATAGTCATTGGGACATCCAAGGAGATGATTCCATTTGAGGAAAAAATACGAGGGAGGAAACATGGGAGGGCAGGTATTGGTGCATTCAAAACTCCATCGCCAATTGGTGGGGATACTGGCCCGGGAAAAGGGCTGTTGTGATGCCCGGACCATCGCGGCCCGGCGGGCGAAAACCATCATCAATAACCTATCCCGGGGGATTGGGCCGACCCATGTCGGGCGCATGGGGGCCAAGGCGGACCGGCGCATCAAAAATAGTTTGAAATTTGATCTGGGGTCGGGCTTCCGGCTCATTTGCATCAAGGAAAAACCGAATATCCATGCCGTTTTCATGGGGGATCACGACCGGTGCGATGCCTGGTTGAATCACCATATTCAATGGAAAGTCCCCGTGGACAATTTCTCCTTGGATCTTCCCAAGATGGGATCGGAAATCTCCCCGGTCCATCCCCCTTGGATTCCCTTTTCTGTTTCATCCCCGGATGGGGAGGAAGATCCCCTTTTACCTGAAATTTCCCAGAAGGATTTGAGGCGGGTGTTTGCTGGATTGTGCACCCGGCGGAGGCCCACCCGTTGAATCGAAAAAACATCCTGGTCATCACCGCACATTGTCTCCTCAATACCAATGCCAAAATTCATCCCCTGGCCCAGGCCCCGGGCACCCATTTGGATGTCCTGGCCCCGTACCTGGAGCAGGGGGCTGGTATCTTTCAATTGCCCTGTCCGGAAAATGCTTTCCTCGGCATGAAACGTTGGGGCATGACCCGGGACCAATACGATACCCCGGCCTTCCGGGAACATTGCCGCCGGCTTTTGTCACCGTGTGTGGCCCAGATCCGATCCCTGGCCGAC
>JAKSBM010000633.1 GCA_022361135.1 Desulfobacterales bacterium
ACCTTGTCCACCAAATGGCGGAGCAGTTCGGAAACCACCTTGGGATCGTTGTTGGGGAATCGCCACATGTCGTGAAACAGCCCGGTGACATTGTAACGGTGCTCGCCGCCGAAGGCGGACATGGGCAGCCGGCCGTCTTCACGGGGCAGATAGGGGTGGTAGTCCACGCCCTTGGGAACGGAGGTTCTCAGGCGGTCAACCACCTGGATCTCTCCGGCTTCGGGGATCACCAGTTTTTCCCGCATATGGCCGATGACTTCGTCCAGAAGGAGGATAACCGGGGTTCTGTATGTTTCAGCCAGGTTAAAGGCTTCAACGGTCATTTTAAATACATCCTGGTGGTTGGATGCGGTCAGGGCAATGATGGCGTGATCCCCGTGGGTACCCCATCTGGCCTGGTTCACGTCGCCCTGGCTGACGTGGGTGGGGTTGCCCGTGGAGGGGCCGCCCCGCTGAACATTGGCAATGACACAGGGAATTTCCGCCATACAGGCATATCCCAGGGCTTCCTGTTTCAGGGAGAAACCCGGGCCCGAGGTGGCGGTCATGACCTTGTTGCCGGTGAGTGAAGCGCCGATGATGGCGCCCATGGAAGCGATCTCGTCTTCCATCTGGATAAACTTCCCACCCTTTTGGGGCAGGCGGGCTGCTAACAGTTCTGCAATTTCGGTGGAGGGGGTGATGGGATACCCTGCGAAAAAATCGATACCCGCATACAGGGCGCCTTCGACACAGGCTTCATTCCCCTGAACAAACCTGATATTATTTTTCTGAGTCATTTTCCCCTTCCTGAGTTTTTTTGATTTGAATTGCTAAATCGGGGCATCGGAGTTCGCAGAGCATGCATGCTATGCAATCTTCCGGACGGACTGCATCCACTTTTCCGGCTTTGTCGAGTTCCAAAACATTCTTGGGACAAAAATGAATACAGATTCCGCACCCTTTACACCATTCTTTGTTGATCTCGTGCTTGACTGATTTGCCTTTTCCCATAATATCCTCATTGTTGATAAAACCTAGCCAAAATCAAGGCTTTTCATTATGTGATTTGGTGGGGGTTGTCAAGGATTAGTCGTTAATAAATGAATGCTATTTATTAATTCTATTTTGGGTTTGAAAGTCAAGGAAAAAAAGGGGGTTATGGCGGGGTGGGATCCGGATGCACCATGGATGTTTTTCGGGGTAATTCAGATGCAGATCGGGATTTACCCCGGGGGGTGGCTATGGTATAAAACCGGCCATGAAACCTATGAATTTCCCCAAGATAAGTGTGATTATTCCCACCCACAATCGGGCATGGACTTTACGCCATGCCGTGGACTCGGTCCTGGCCCAGGACTACCCGGATTTTGAACTCATTGTGGTGGATGACGGTTCCACGGACGAGACCCCGGAATTGTTGGAATCCTACGGCGATGGCATCCGGGTGCTGACCCAGGCCAACCAAGGTGTTTCAGCGGCCCGGAATCGGGCCATCAAGGCCAGCCGGGGGGACCTCATTGCCTTTTTGGATTCCGATGATGCCTGGGAGCCGGGTAAGCTGGCCTGCCAGGCTGAATTTTTTATGGAGAATCCCGAAGCCATGATCTGTCAGACCGAGGAGATCTGGATTCGCAACGGCCGCCGGGTCAATCCCATGAAAAAACATAAAAAGCCCTCGGGCCATATCTTTGAAGCCTCCCTTAAACTTTGCCTGGTGAGTCCCTCTGCGGTGATGATGCGCAGGGAGTTGTTTGACATAAAGGGGATGTTCAAGGAAGACTACCCCGTGTGCGAGGATTACGACCTCTGGCTGCGGGTGAGCCGGGACATGCCCGTCTACCTCATCGACAAGCCCTATACCATCAAACGGGGCGGCCACGAAGACCAGCTTTCCTCCAGCCATTCCCAGGACAAATATCGCATCGCCGCCATTGTGGATCTCATGGCCGGGGGGGCGCTGACACCGGATCAATACCGGGCGGCGGCCCGGGTGCTGGAGAAGAAATGTCGGATTTACGGGAACGGCTGTATCAAGCGGGGTCGGCAGGAGGAGGGGGAAACCTACCTGGCCCTCTATAATAAGGTATTGGCTGGGAATTCAGAGGTTTAAAATCGTCATTTCGTGGTATTGGATCCCTTCTTCGCCCTGGGCCACTTCCTGGATCCGGCATCTGGATTGAACATCCTTGAGGGCCAGCAATGAATTGGGGCCCTGGATGGTGGTGCCTTGGGCAATGGTACCCTTGACTTCCACCATTGCCACCGGGTCTTCCTTTTCACTGAATTCCCGGATGGCCTTTTTCTTGATTACTTGATTCTGGTTGCTTTTTTCCACGGCTTCGATCTTTTTTTGGATAATCTGGATTTCCTGGGCATATTGGTCCTGGCGTTCAAAAATACCGGCCAGGGCGGTTTCGGCCCTTTTGGATTTATCTGCAAAGCGTTTGAGTTCCTTGAGGGCATCCATGCGTTTGGGATCCTTCATTCCCATGGGAGTGATTCGCTCTTTGATCTCCACCATCTTTCGCTGGGCCGCTTCCTGGGCCTGGGCCTTGACCGTGATCTCTTCATAGAGGCGCTGGTCTTTATCTTCAATGGTCTGGATTTCCCCCCGCAGGGCTTCCAATTGTTCGATGGATTTTTTCAATTTCAACTCAATTTCCTGGAGGAACATCCGGGTGTGGTCATCCACCCCCACCTTTAAATGGGGGGGACTGGAGGCATCTGTTCCGATGCGGTTGCCCTCAATGCCTTTTTTGGCCGTAATTTTGGAGGAAATGATGTGGCCGGTGGTATCCCGGCAGACCCCGGAGATGAGGATGGTGGAGTCTATGATCTCCTTGTGGGCGATGAGGTCGCCAAAGGCTTTGATCTGGCTGTTGTTGATGTATTTGCAGAAAATGTTGCCCCGGGCGGATATTTCCGCCTCTGTGATGCCGGCGGAAACGCAGAGATCTCCCCGGATGTGGACCTTGGCTCCCTGGACCTCCTTGGCCGTAAGGTTGACGCCCCGGACGGTGAATCCGGGTTTCACCGTGCCCGTGACCATCACATTGCCGTTGAAGTCAATGTTTCCGGTTTCAAAATCCACATCTCCATTGATGGTCAGCTCGGGATTCACCGTGATGATACCCATGGGATCCACATTGGGCTGGCCGTCCAGTTCTGCAAAGAGCTGGAGTCCGTCTTCGGAAAGCACCGTGCCTTCCCCCGGGGAAAATGAGGGTTCGTCCACGGGGTTTGGGGGCACGGTATCCCCAAATACATTGATGCCGGAGCTGCCTTCTTCCATGGGAATCCGGGTGGCCAGAAGGTCCCCCTGGCGAACAAAGGGAATGTCGCCCCGCTCCCGGAAATCAATGCTGCCGTCCTCCAGGATTTTTCCCGGATTGGTGTAATCCGTGGGGAAACTGAAATCAATGACTCCGTCCCTTCCCTGGATGGGGGCTGTGCCCTCGGCCACGGTCAAGGGCGGGTCGTCCCGGGTGGCCGTGGCCAGCCAGGCTTCCAACTGGAGGTCGGGGATGAGGCCCTGGGTCAGGTTTTTTCTTTCCAGGTAATCCTTCAGGTCCTTGAGGCTTTTGGTTTCGTGGGATTGGGCTTTTTTCTGTTTGGTCAGGGTGGCGGTGAGCCCATCCTTGGAAATGGTCAGATAGACAAATTCCTCATAGGGATCGGCATACTCCTCTTCCTCCTCCGGGTCGGTGTCGGGATATAGAAAGGAGTCGGGATCCACATAGGAATTCAAAAGTAGTTTTTCCAAAAGTTCTTCATCCATGGGGGTTTTATCTGCCAGGTTCGCCGGTACGGGGTCGACCTTTTCCAGCCCCTGGGATTGGGCCAGCTGATCGTAGAACTGGGTGATGTGGGCTTCCAGTTTTTCAAATTCGGTTTCAAAGGTTTCCAATGAGGGGATGGTTTCGTTTTGGACCATGCGCTGGTGGAGGGGATCCTTTGCCGTGGCCGCAGAGCGTGTGGGCTGGGGGCGGTTTTGGGTGTGGTTGATGAGAATTTCCTTTTGCCCTTTTTTTTGTTCAATGCGCAGGGAAAGGTTTTTCTCTTTTTTCTTCAGTTTCTGGGCCAGTTGGAACATTTTCTGGTTCTGGTAGACGGTGAAGCGCTTGAGCTGTTCGCGCTTGGCCAGGGCCGAATGGTTCTTCAGGCAGGTGGCGGCCTGGTCCACCAGATCGTGGCCCCCGAAGGGGAAGGTGATGCAGGCATTGATTCCGGCCTTGTTGATGGCGGAGATCAATGTGGTGGTATCTTCGGCCGTGACCATGAGCATGCGCTGGGTGGAAGGAGCAATGGACCGTGCATGTTTGAGAAGGGTGTCCAGCTCCATGTCCGGGGGGGAAAAGCTGGAGATGAATATGGCATAGGGGGCATCGGCCTCCATGGCCCTGAGGCTGTCCAGGGCGGCTTCCGAGCTGGATCGGGCATCCACTTCCCATCCGGCCGGGACCAGGGTGTCTTCCACGGCGGCCTGGATTTTGGGGTCATTCTCCAGGATCAGAAGGCGTGGGGTCTTCTTCTTGGACGTCATGGAGTCCTCCGGGTAATAGGGTCTCGGGCAATTCAATGCCGTTTTTCTGGGCCACGGATTCCATTTCCGAAAACAGGGCCATGAGGGTTTTTGAATAAAAATGGTTCAACCGGGTCTGTTTGTCTTCCGGCTCCTTTTCCAGGAGTTGCAGAAATCCGGGGAGGAGTTCATCCCGGGTGGGGGCGTCGGGCATGTCCGGGCCGTGGGATCTGGCGGTGATGGCCTGGAGTTCCTTGTCCAATTGATTGAGGCGGGCATTGTGGGTCTCGGTGACTTCCATGAGTTCCCGGTTCAGGGTATAGAGTTTGACGCTTTGTTTTTTGGCAAGGGAAAATAGCTTTTCCCTCTCCAGGAAGCGTTCGTAGCGTTTCAGGCTGATCTGGATGGCGGCCCGCAGGTCTTCGGTGCGCCAGGGTTTGGGGATGAATCTTTGGATGGCGCCTTTGTTAACGGCGTTGATGATGACCTCGATCTGGCTGTGGCTGGTGACGAGAAATCGTATGGTATGGGGACTTATTTTTTTGGCCAGTTCCAGGAGATCGGTGCCCCGCATGTGGGTGCCGGGCATGCGCTGGTCTGCGATGATCAATGAAAAAGGGTGTTTGACGGTGTTCAGATATTCCAATGCCTCCCGGGCGTTGCTGGCAAACACCGGTTTGACCGATTCCAGTTTAAGAATACGGCCCATGGCCTTTCGGATGACCATTTCATCGTCTACGATCAACGCTTTGTGATGGTATTCGGATGAGGTTGCCGAAGGCGGGATTTCATTTTCCAGGCGCGAATTTATCATAAATTTCCAGGCCGGAATACCCGGTTGAATTTCGGACGGCGTTCAGTACCGCCATTGGGAACGATACCTTTAATATATCGTCATGCCCGGTCAAAATCAACGGCAAAAAGGGATGGATTATGGAGGCTTACCCCTTGAAAATCCATGGATTTTTCCCGGGGAATTCCGGAGCTGGGAGGGGCTGATTTTTCTATTTTAATAAGTTGTTGACAAGGCCCTTTCCTATCTATTACTGTCATTTCAGGTTTGTTATGGTTGTGTTTGATTAGATATCTGATTAGATTTGAGCTCGTTGTGACTGAATTGGGAGCAAAAGGAGGTTCAAATGGGTAGCGCAGAAAATAAGCCGCAGGATTTCAGATCGTTGGTCAACGAAGACAAAGCAAAGCTGGTCATGGATCTGGCGTTTCGATCCATGGTACATTACGGCCTCTGGTTCACGGAGGTCCGCCATCAGATGGGTATGGACAAGGGGTTGGAGGCGTTGGACCAGGCCACGGAGCGGGGCATGGGCATTGCCATGAAGCGTTTGGGCCAGGTACTGGGCTTTGACGTGGAAAACGGCATTCCCAAGCCGCTTCTGGATTTGGATTCCCAAACCCTGGACGAATTATTGGCCGCCTTTGCCAAAAATTGGCTGGTCAACGACGGGGTCTTTTTCCAGGCCGTTGAATTCGAACACGGCATGAACGATGCTAAGCGGTGCAACGATTCATGCTGGGCCCAGTTTTCGCCCTACGAAGCCCATGCCATCAAACGTTTCCTCGGGCTCGGTGATCAACCGGGTCTGGATGGGCTGAAACAGGCCCTGAATTTCAGATTGTATTCCGTTATAAATGCACAATCAATGGTTGACGAAGGCAGTGAAAGTTTTGTATTTCACATGGATGATTGTCGGGTTCAAAGCGCAAGAAAAAGAAAGAATCTGCCCGATTATCCATGCAAATCAGCCGGTCTGGTGGAATACTCTTACTTTGCACGGTCTATTGATTCGCGGATCCAGACCGAATGCATCGGCTGCCCGCCGGATGAACACCCGGACCAGTGGTATTGTGCATGGCGTTTCACATTAAAAAGAAAGTAACCCTCTAATAATAAGGAAGGCTAATACTATGGGAGTCATAGCTGACAAGATCCAGGAACTGAAGCGAAAAGAAGAAGAAATTCGCATGATGGGCGGAGAAAAAGCCCTGGCTAAACGGCGTGAAAAAGGAAAACTCAATGCCCGTGAACGGCTGGATATCCTTTTTGACAAAGGCACCTTCAGGGAAGTGGACATGTTCGTCACCCACCGGTGCACCAATTTCGGCATGGAAACCAAAAAGATTCCCGCCGACGGCGTGATCACCGGCCATGGTAAAGTGGATGGTCGCGTGGTATTTGCCTATGCCCAGGATTTTACCGCCCGGGCCGGCTCCCTGGGTGAAATGCAGGCCAAGAAAATCTGCAAGGTCATGGACATGGCCATGAAGGCCGGGGCGCCTTGCATCGGCATGAATGATTCCGGCGGTGCCCGGATCCAGGAAGGCATTGATGCCCTGTCCGGTTACGGTGAAATCTTCTTTAGAAATTCCGCTGCCTCGGGTGTGATTCCCCAGATTTCCGCCATCATGGGCCCCACGGCCGGTGGTGCGGTATATTCCCCGGCCATGACCGATTTCATCTTCATGGTCAAGGACAGCTCTTACATGTTCATCACCGGCCCCAACGTCATCAAGGCCGTCACCGGTGAAGAGATTTCCTTTGAGGACCTGGGCGGCGCCATGGCCCACAACGAAAAGAGCGGCGTGGCCCATTTTGCCTGCGAGCGCGACGAGGACGCCCTCGACCAGATCAAGAAAATGCTCTCCTACCTGCCCTCCAATAACATGGAGGAGCCGCCCATCACGGCCACCGATGACGACCCCGGCCGCACCGCGCCGGAGCTGGACACCATTATCCCCGACAGCCCCAACCAGTCCTATGACATGAAGGACGTCATCCGGGCCATCGTGGACGACGGGGAGATGTTCGAGCCCCACGAGTTTTACGCCCCCAATATCATCGTCTGCCTGGTGCGCCTCAATGGCCGCCCCGTGGGCATCATCGCCA
>JAKSBM010000952.1 GCA_022361135.1 Desulfobacterales bacterium
CATCGGCTGTATTTCGGGCGGCGGCGCTTTGGGCTTTCTAATCCCGCCCAGTGTGACCATGATCGTTTATGCCTCTTTGTCCAACCTTTCCATTGGCAAAATGTTCCTGGCCGGTATCATTCCCGGTCTGCTCCTGGCCTTTTTATTCATGTCCTATATTTTGATCCGCAGCCTCCTGGATCCCGAGCTGGCCCCTCCCATTCCCCTTGAAGAACGGGCCACCTGGCCGGAAAAGTGGGCCTCGGTGAAGAATCTGGCCATGCCCTTTATTCTGATTTTTTCCATCATGGGAACCATTTTCTCCGGGGCGGCCACGCCCACGGAAGCGGCGGCCGTCGGCGCCGTGGTCTCCATGCTCATCGTGGGCTTCCGGGTGCGGAATTTGTCCGATACCCTGAAGGTGGTCCACAAGGCAGCCCAGCGTGCGGCATTCTTGACCTCCATGGTCCTCTGGATTATCATCGGCTGCCTGGCCTTTTCCGCCGTGGTTAATACCCTGGGGCTTCCCATGCTGCTCAAGGACCTCATTGACACCATCGGTTTGAACCGCTGGGCGGTTCTCATTGCCATGCAATTGAGCTTTTTCCTCCTGGGGATGGTCATGGACGATCTGCCCATCATCATGATTACGGTTCCCATCTATGTGCCGCTGATCAGCCTTCTGGGTTTTGATCCGGTCTGGTTTGGAATTCTTTTCATCGTGAATATGCAGATGGCCTATCTGACCCCGCCCTTTGGCTTCGTCCTTTTCTACATGAAGGGCGTGGTGCCCGAAGGGGTGACCATGGGGGATATTTATAAATCGGTCTGGCCCTTCATTGGTCTCCAGACCCTTTGTCTGATTATTATCATGGTATTTCCGGAGATTGTTCTCTGGTTACCTAACCTGTTTACCATGTAAGCTGCCCCTGGGAATGGGCCCAAGGCCATTTCCACCGGTAACTGCAAGCCGGGCCTCCCTTCCCAATGGGGAGGTCCATGCGGAGCGTGCCCAATGCGTATGTCTGACAACAAAGTCATGGATCTGTCCGAGGCGATCCAAACCTATGTGCCCCATGGCTGTCATCTTTCCATCGGGGGATTTACCATCAATCGAAATCCCATGGCGGCCATCCATGAAATCATCCGCCAGGAAATCAAGGACCTTCATCTCTATGTCCATTCCAATGGGCAGGGGGTGGATGAACTCATCGGTGCCAAATCGGTGTCCCGATTGGAGATCGCCTACGGAGGAACCGGGAAATTCATGTCCACCTGTATCCGGTTCCGGCTGGCCATTGAACGGGAGGAAATCCAGGTGGAGGATTACTCCAACTATATGATGACCCTGCGGTTCCTGGCCGGTTCCATGGGGATTCCCTTCATGCCGGTGCGGTCGGGATTTGGTACGGATATCATGGAAAAATGGGGGTTCCCCCCGGAGTTCCGTGAGGCCGATGGAAAAATCCCCAATAAAAAACTGGTGGCCATGGACAATCCCTTCGAGGGCTGGCTGGACACGGACAAGGTGGTCCTGGTTCCGGCCATTCGCCCGGAAACCACCATTATCCATGTTCAAAAGGCAGATGTCCGGGGCAATTGCCGGATCCGTGGATTGAGCTTTGCCGATGCCGAGCAGGCCAAGGCTTCGGAGCATTTGATCATCACCTGTGAAGAATTGGTGGATGCCGACGGCCTCAAGGACGATCCGGACTTGACCTGCATTCCCTTTATCCATGCCGATGCCGTGGTCCATGTCCCCAACGGAGCCTTCCCCACGGCCTGCTATGGTCACTATGACTATGATTCCGGTTACATGAATGCCTATGCCAAGGTGGCCCGGGATGACGAGGCCTATGCCGCATTCATGCAGGAGCGGGTATTTCAGTATGCCAGCCACCAGGAGATGTTGGATCACCTTGAACCCGGTACCCTGGAGCGGATCGCAGCGGATCCCATCCGTGGCTATGCCGTGGATCTGGACCGGACAAACTAGGGGGAACCATGGACTACACTTTAAAGGAAATGATGGCCCTGGCTGCGGCCCGGGAAATCCAGAACGACGATATCGTATTTTGCGGAACCGGCATCTCCATGCTGGCGGCCATGGCGGCCAAGAATATTAATGCCAAAAAGAGCGTGATCTTTTTTGAAACCGGGGCCATTGATTCCCGGCTGGAACAGCTCCCCCTGGCCGTGGGGGATTCCCGGATCATGTTCCAGGCCTCTGCCAACGGTGGTCTTCTGGATTCCTTTGCCACCATGCAGAATCCCATCACCGGTAAAAAGGTCCTGGGGATTCTGGGGGCCGCCCAGATCGACATCTACGGCAATTTGAATTCCACTGTCATTGGAGATTACCTGGGGCCCAAAATTCGATTTTCCGGCAGTGGAGGTGCCTGTGACGTGGCCTCCTTTGTCTCCCGCTCCATCATTTTCATGACCCAGGAAAAGCGGAAGTTTAAAAAGAAGCTCGATTACCTGACCAGTCCGGGGTATCTGGATGGTCCCGGTGCCCGGGAAGCGGCAGGCCTGCCCCCGGGAGGCCCCTCCTTGGTGGTGACCAACATGGGGATCATGGGATTTGACGACCAGACTTGTGAAATGTACCTCAAAGGGTACTACCCCGGGATCACCCCGGAGAAGATCCTGGAAAATATGGAGTTTGAAATTGATGTCACCCGGGCCGAAGAAGTGGCCCCGCCCACGGAAGAAGAATTGGTTCTGCTGCGGGAAAAGTGCGATCCCCAGCGGTTGATCCTATAGCACACTCCTAGAGAAGTAAGACCAAAACCAGAACCCGTCCCGGCCGCCATCCGGGGCGGGTTTTGGTTTTTCGGCGTTCTCCATTTTTTAAAACCCCGTTTCCATGGGGGGCAATTTTAACTCTCCTTTTTAGCGGTTCTCAAAATAAGGTTTCAATTGAGGTTGTTTGAGGAGTGCAATGGATATTCCAATGGATGATGGGCCTTTGTTCATTTGATTTGGACGGTTTTTTTCCGACCCGGCGATGACTGGGGGAGGAAGATTCTGCTACCGCCGTTGCGGTCGTCCTGACCGCAACGGCTGCGAAGGACTCTGGCCCATTCTTCCTGAAGCTGCCAAAGTCCTTAATGCCCGCTCCATCTCCCTCCCCCCGCCATCACCTGATCCTCCGGGCGTGATTGGCAAATTCGAAGGTCAACCCTGTTGGAAGGAGTTTAAACCATCGTGAAAATAGTCCACGGTTTCGGAACACATTTTTGAGAATGGCTATAGGCGGTTTCCATTTTTTTAAACCCCAGTTCCCCTGGTATTTTGGCAATTTTAACTCTCCTTTTTACCGGTTCTCAAAATATGGTTTCAATTGCGGTCGTTTGAGGGGCGCAATTGGAATTCCAGTAGATGGTGGGGTTTGGGGCTTTTGTCCATTTGGTTTGGGCGTTTTTCATCCATTACCTGATCCCCCGGGTGTGATTGGCAAATCCTAACCGTGTTGGAAGTGATTGTAAATTATCAGGAATTTTTAAAACAATGTTCGGATTGAACCGATTCAAAAATCGTTCAGGTAAAATAAAATGACCATACCTC
>JAKSBM010000396.1 GCA_022361135.1 Desulfobacterales bacterium
CTGGAATCCAGGCGGCTGAAACGGATCATCATGCTCACCGGGGACAACAGGGAAACCGCGGCCAATGTGGCCGAGGAACTGGGCATCCAGGAATACTATGCCCAGGTCCTCCCCGATGAAAAGACCCAATTGATCAAGGACCTCAAATCCCAGGGCCATGTGGTGGCCATGGTGGGGGACGGGATCAACGATTCAGCCGCCCTCATCAGTGCCGATGTGGGCGTCTCCATGAAACATGGGGCCGACATCGCAAGGGAGGCCTGCGACGTCATGCTCACGGGCCAGAGGTTGGACCATTTCATCGATGCCATGGATGTGTCCAAAAAAGCCATGGCCCGGGTCCGGAACAATTTCATCTTCATCGTGGTCAGCAACACCCTGTTCATCGGGCTGGGCATCACCGGCCTGATTACCCCGGCCCTCATGGCCCTTCTCCACAACCTGGGAACGGTGATGACCTGCGCCACCTCCATCCGCCCGGTCCTTCCCCGCCGCCGGGCACGCCATCGCCTCACAGCACCCAAATAAAATAATCCCGGCCGGGTTCCACGAACCCGGCCGGGATTATTTTTCGTATCTCTCTCTTCCTACCCCAACAAAACCAACAGAACAAACAGGCAACATAAAAGAATGCTGAGCGACCAAGCCCGATGGGATTGATCTCCATTATCGAAAACGGGCCACGGCACAAGATCGGTTCCGGACTTCAGACAATGGGGATAAATCCGTGGCGGGCCGGGGCAGGCCCTCCTGCGGCTCGGGCAAGACAAGTCTTGCAACGGCCTTGAAGGACCTACCCCGACCCACCACTACCCACCGAGGATAACGCAAAATTTGTGAATAGCTATGTCCTTCTATCCGCCCAATTTATTCCCCAAGAGTCAGGAAGCCGGGTGGCAAGGGTGGGGATTTCGTCTGAAGCAAAATCAGTCTGGTCGTAGACAACGGTCCTGTGGCTGCACCCAATGGCGCTCAAAGAGATACAGACCAATAACAAGACCACGAATAGTGAAATTCTTTCCCTGTAGCGTCATAGACCTACCCACCCCGCAATAAACTCTCAGTAACTATTGGAAATACTTTGGTTTGAACAACAGAAACAGCTAGCCAAATTCAGCGGTTCAGTCAACGGAAGCCCCTGTTCTTGCTGCATGTTTCCCACATCCAAACCAGATTTCATGCATGTATATGGTACAAACCATCAAGCAAATCAAGTAGCAGCCATCCAGACTTTCCCATTCTCGTACAACAAAAAGCCGCCCCATACGGAGCGGCTACGTATTGATCTCACATCATCTGCGACCATTTCCATTCGATCGCTCGCATTCGAATGTCGCAACAGGCAACTCCTGAAAAGAGAATCCTCCCCTTTCACACTTAATCAGAAAGAGTGATGTTATCCGGGTTTCCCCACATACGAATATTCTCCGCACTGATGGATTTGTGTTCAGCGTCCATGAATTCTCCCAGACATCTCATGTCACTGCACCGCCATACGCTTTCCTCGTTGCCCCGCCATATGGCGTAATGCCCCTCTCCAGTCGGGGTGAGTACAATATCAACGGAACAGCCATCACCGCCCGAGATGAGGGTCATGGTCGGTCGTCCTCTCAAAGGAGAATCTTCATTCTGGAGATATCTGGTGATGAGACGCTCGGAACCATACGCTGCCGAGCCATCCCTGTAGTTTTCAGAAGGTGGAGCTAGGGGCGGAGCGGCACACAACCGGGCCATCTTTCGTTTTTGATCAGCAGTAACCAAGCCCGACCCATCATCACTTTCAGTACTCGCTGTAAGCGGCTCCATGTTCGCCAGTTCAATGCCACCGTCAGATGGAGGGATCTCGCTATCAGTTGCATCTATTGCTGTCGGAGTTGGCAGTTCTTGAAAAGGTGTCACAAATACCTTTGTTGTCCCTACTGCAACACGGCCCCGATCATCTTTCACCGCAATGGAAATTTCCGCATCTGTCGGGGCTGCATTCTTGAATCCGTAAAGAACACCAGCCGTACCCACCATGACATGACTTCCCTCTTCTGTTCTCCGGGACCAGATACCAACAGAATCATCATGTGTGGTCCGAACCCATGTAATCGGGGGAGTGAATCCATGTGGCAATCTGAGCTTTATGGGGATTTCACTTCCTGCGGTAATGATTGCAGGCGCGCTGATTTCAAGCGACTCCCGATCAACTCCTAGCTCTCTACGCTTTTCATCAAGAACCTTGCCGTCCTTGTTTTCCAGCTGCACAGTAAACACTATTGAGGAAGCACCCAGCCAGCTGAAATCCCTGTAATCAAGCTGAAGGGGACTCCTTATTGGAGTCATTGTCTTTTCGACAATCAAGTCTCCGCTCTCGCCATCATGGGCCGACACATGAAGAATGGGAGGACCTTCTGTACCTGTTCCGCGAGTGTATTCCGCCTTGAGGCCTACATAATCGCCAGCGCGGATTGTATTGAACTCATTCCCTTTTTCATCCACCAGCCAGATGGCATCAAGAGCATGGGGAACTCCGCTCACAGTGAGGGGAACTTCGCCTCGCGCCTGTTTTCCGGCTGCATCCGTAATGGTGATTTGCAGTTGGGACGTTCCGGTATGACGAAAGGTGACGTGTACTGGCAACTCTCGCAATCCTTCCACCATCCTGCCGCTGTAACCATTCTCCATACTAATGAATAAATGCTCCATGCTGCCAGGATCTCTAGTACAATCAAACCACTCCAGCTCACGGAAAGAGTTCTTTATTCTTGCCTCTTGAGCCATGTTCACAATCCGCATGGAAAAGGGAGCAACGTAATCATCAGGAAGGGTGCAGCCAATGGAAACCGGTTCGTTCTCCTTGATCTCTGCCGGGAGATGCACATTCAGGGAATCGTACTCCGGACCAACCTCAATATACACACGCTCTGAACGAGCCGTCCCCATTTCGGACGAATCAATAAACAATCTAAAATCATAGTAACCGGTAGTAGGTAATCCTTTGGGAAACTGTTTCAAAAGCAGGGTGGTGCCTTTCTTTTCTTCATATTTCCACCGCAACCCGCTGGCAATATCATCAAGATTTTCCCCAGTGTCGGTATTATCCACCTCCATGTGATATCGCATTTCCTTAGCTGCCTCGGCAGGGAGGTTGCCTACCGTGAAGAGAAGCGCAAAGGGCTCATCCGGTTGCACGCGCGTTATTTCGTTGCGTGTAGTTATGGAATCCAATGCCACAGAGCGTACGAATACTGGCCGCTCAGCAGCCTGCACCTTTTTCCCGATTACCTTGAGCTCCGAAAGAAGAGCAGCAACCTGCCCCTTGAGCTTCTCCAGATCTGCCCGCAGGGTCTGGCCGCCGTATCCGGCTTTTTCAAGTCGCTCATACTCCTTTTGATATGCCGTCAGTCGGCTTTGCAGTTCGCTCAAAAGCTCCATCTGCTCGCTGGAAACTGACGGTGCTTCACTGGCAGAGGCGGACCGTAAAACCCCCTGCCCTATTGTCAGTAAGAGACAGCACAGGCAGACCAATGCACTTCGTATTATCATGATTACTCGCTATATTTTGGGTTCAGCTCCCCATGCGGGGTTCCACTCAAGCCCTTTATATCCCTTTTCCTTGCATGCCTTGAAAACACGAACAAGGTCTTCGCGGGTGTTGATGACTCCCACTTCTCCACTTGGCAGAACAATGGTCAACCCGCTCTTTTCCGGGCGATCCACAAAGCGACCAGCACCGCCGTGGTTGACAATGGAGGCCTTGTCCATGCCCTGTTTAGCTGATTCCAGCCGGGCAAAGATATTGATTTGTCCATGTATGGATTGCTCATGGCCCTGAATAGCACCATGCAGTTCGTCATACCCGCTTTGCCCTGCATAGGCCTGATCCATACGGGCTATCTCGTCCACCTTGCCGTCCTTCATGGGAAGGTCAGGGGAATAGTCGGCTGTTGGCTTTTTCACTGCGCCCACACCCTTGTCATAGGTCCAGCCGGATTGATTGCGGGTGCCAACTCCGACCATGTCGAGGTCGCCAGTATAGTATTTGCCAGTGTGCGGGTCGCACAGGGCTTCCATGGGCTTGATGTCGTGAATGGCTGCTACTGGCGCAGCACCAGTGTTCACGTCTATATACTTGCCCCCGCCCATATCCTTGAGCACAAGGGTGTTACCACTGGCATCCACGGCAGTGTGCACGGTCTTGCCATCCACTGCGGTAATGGGCTTGGAGATGGCATCGCCACGGGCAAGGGCCTCGGCCACCTGCTTGTTCTTTTTGGCAATACCTTCGGCTCCGTCTTCCGCAGCTTTACTATAGGCCTGATCCGTGGGAATGAACCCGGCGATTCCGGGCAGTTCTGAAGTCTTGGCCTGAATAGCCTTTGGCTTGGGAGCGGCAATACGCGCCTTGTAGAGTTCCTTGGAATGAGCATTCACCGGACGGGCAATGAGCACGGTGTCGGAATTTTTGGCTGTTCTAGAAAGGGCATCAATCCATGCTTCCGGCATGGTTGATTCCTTTTTGGCAGCACCAGGATCAAGGAACTTCACACCGGGTACGGTTTGTGCAATGTGGCTGCTCACATCATCGATCTGATCAGCATTGCGGCGGGCAATCTTTGCTCCCTGCTCCACAACATTCGGATATCGGGCCTTGGCCCACTCGAGCATGGCCACGGCCTTACGGCTAGCTGCATCAAGATTTTGGCCTGCCTTTTTCATCAGCGCCTTGGTTGCGGCATCTGGCACAGCCAGTTTCCAGAGAAAGGCCAGAGGCTTGCCAGTTACACGGCTTCCGGCCTTGGCAACTTGGCCCATGGCCTTGGCGCTGTAGCCCAGTGCCATGCCGAATGCATCCGGCACCAACACATTGACCCAGACAAAACCCTTCTCAAGGGCGCTCATCTGCTCGCCTGTGAGTTTTTCGCCATTGTAGGCAGTGACCACATCCAGCGCGTCACTCACCACAGGAACCATTTCGAGTATGGTTTCCACTTTGCCGAACTGGGCTTCAAGCACCTTTGCATCGGCCTGAAGCACCGCGGCTTCGGCCTCGTTCAGGCGTACGGCAACTTCAACGAGCTGTCTGAGATTTTCCTCAGCTTCCTTTGGATAGGGAGTAATCAACGCTCGTAAATAATGCCGCCATGCGCCCTTGAATGTCGCAAGGCGCTTTTCCTGTTCGCAGAGCATCTTGCCTTCAGCTCGGTCGGAAAGAGTAAAGTAGTGGTCTGCGGACTCTCCAGTGAACACCTCTTCCGCTGTCTTGGCGACATTGGTCAGAGTGGTGGTGATATCTTCGCCCCCGCCACACAAAGATGCATAATCAGCACGAAGAATGGACTTCTTGGCTGCTTCGAACAAGGTGCTCAACCTGTCCACAGGAAGGTTGCGAGCCTCGGCAACAACAAGTGCCTTGCGAAGCTGCACCCGGAGCGATTCGCCATCCATCTCGGCATCGTCCTCTTCCCACTGGGCAATATTCTGCTCGATGCCCTCTTGCATCCGCTCAAGCTCGGCGCTCCGAAGCTCTGCAATATCCTTGAGGAGCTTCTGCGCATCACCAATCATGGCCTGCACCTCTCGGGCAGACTCCTGCTCGGAACCGGACTCGGCATACGCAGCAACCGGAATCTGAGCCATGAAAACCATGCAGCAGAAAGCCACAACCAGTCTGACCAACACCTTTGCTACGATATGGCTCATTCTGATCTCGCTCACCGTCTCTTGTTACTTGCAATACTTCTTGTAGAAGTCAGATTCAGACATGTACTCGATGTCGATCA
>JAKSBM010000062.1 GCA_022361135.1 Desulfobacterales bacterium
AAGGGGACACCATTTCCTTTGATATCGTTCCCAGTTATGAAAACAATAACCTGGGGCCGGACCTGGGGTTTGACGACAACACCGACCTGATCCAGCCGGCCCAGGGCAGTCCCGTGTCCGGCCAGCCCGTCACCGTTGTGGAAGGCAGCAACGACACCATTGCCTTTGTGGAGAATTTGTCCGGAGGTGAATCCGTTCCCCTCACCGCCACCATTCCCCCCGGAACCTACGACGATCCCCAGGACTATGCCCGGGCCGTGGAAAAGGCCATGGAAAAAGAATCGGCCCAGTCCGGAAATCGGGTGAATTACACCGTGGACTATGATTCCGAGACCCGGACCTATTCCATATCCGAGGATGGGGTGTCCGGGAAAAAATTGGACTCCTTTGACCTGCTTTTTGGCAGTAAAGGGGAAGGCAGTGCCAAGGCCGATCTGGGCTTTACCACCGGTGATGTCCACTCCGGCCCCACCCATGGAGACAGAGCAGATTGGGGGATCTTTGACACCCTCTTTGATCTGGAAGAGGCCCTGGCCGGCGACGATGTGGACGGGATCCAGCGGGCCATGACCCGGTTGGACCAGCATTACAACAGCATGACCACCAGCATCTCCAAGGTGGGCACCCAGTCCCTGGGCCTTACCACCACCCAGTCCGGTCTTACCCAATCCAAATATGAGCTGACCACCCGCCGTTCTTCCGTTGAAGATGCCGACAGCGTGGAATCCATCATGCGCCTCCAGGCCGCCGAAACCACCTACCAGGCGGCCCTGAGTTCCACCTCCTCCATTTTAGGGGTGAGTCTGGTGGATTATATGTAAAACCCTGCCGGGGGGCGCTCTCTCCCCCCCCATCCCAGGGCGTTTAGGTCGGCATCCTCTCCAAAGGGCGGGGATGATGGAGGACATTGGTTCAATTTTTTTGGTGGTTTTGCTGTTAAGTCTTTATTTTGTTCGAGAAAATTCCTATCCTTCGAGTATCCTTGTCCATATACATGGAGACCCATTCGGATGAACTCCCACACTTAAGATGCTCCCCCCAGTGCTGCTCTTTTCTTTACCTGGATACCTTGTCTAACTCCGTCCCCGTTCGCCATTGTGGAGATAACTTCGGCAGTGTCCATTGGGGACGGATCCCAGTGGAAAAATTGTAAAAAAAAAGGAGGGTGTATGGCCAGTGAAAAAGTGGTCTATTGGCTTGATACTTCGGAGAAAATCATCGCAGTAAATACCTCCTGGGATCATTTTGCCCGGGAAAATGACGGGGAGGATTTCATGGAAGCCCAGGTGGTGGGGAAATCCATCTGGTCCTTTATTTCCGGTGATCCCACCCGCATGTGGCTGGATACCCTCATCGCCTATACCCGGATTTCCGGGAAATCCGTAACCCGGGAATACCGATGCGATTCTCCGGAGACGAAACGGTTCATGGAGATGTCCATTTTGCCGGAGTCCGATAAACAGATCCGGTTGACCCACAGGGTATTGAAGGAGGAGGAGATGTCTCCTCCGGTATCCTTCCAAGCGGCAAAGGATCGGCTTTCCTCCCTTTGTTTCCGGTGCAGCATTTGCAACCGGGTTCAGATCCAGGGGCAGTGGCAGGAGGCGGATATTGCGGCCAGTGGTGGCCTACTCTCCACTGCATCGGCCACCCGGGTCGTCTACCGGGTGTGTGAAAGCTGCCGGGATAATATTTCAGCTTACAGGCGGGGTGCCGGGGCATAGACCCCCGGCGTATCTGATCCGGGGGCATTGTAAATTGGCTATAGGGTGATTCCCAAAATATTCAATTCCAATTGAATTGGTTTAATCGGCGAAATGGATATGCCAATGGGATATGATGTTTTGGGGATGTTTCCCATTTGATTCAAAGGTTTCTTCCCCCACCCACACATAGCACTTCCATCCAAGGGGACGAATCGTCCCCGATCCTTTTTTTTGTTTTTATTGAGTCCCGAACCTGGTTTCGCCGTAAACCGGGCCGGGATAATTGCGTCTGGAGATCGCCGTTTCCATGGCCCGTCCATGGGCATAATGACTCCGGTCATGGGGCGGGGTGAAAAATAGTGACCTGGGACGTGTCGATAGTGACCCGCAACATATTGACCTGAAAGGGGTTTTTGAATAATTTTCCCCCATGTTTCAGTTCGGATTGTTTTTACCTCAAATTTTTAAACAGGATATTCCAATGAAAAAATTAATTTTAATGGTGGCCATAACGTTTTTCGCGGGATCAACGGCATATGGCATTGAAAACCCCTGGACCCGGAAACTCCCCTTTAAGGAAGGGGTGGTGACCTATGCGCTTTCCGGAACCATGAAGGGGAGTGAAACGGTCTATGTTAAGGATTATGGCCGGACCATCGCCGCCTATCGCAGTGAAGTGACCTCCATGTTCGGTGTCAGTGACGAATCCCGGGAGTTGACCCTGACCACCCCGGACTGGGTTTACACCGTGGATCTCAGCGATAACACCGGAACCAAGCAGGTGAACCCCAAAAAGGTGATCCAGGAAAAATTTGACCGCCTTTCCCGGTCGGAACAGAAAAAGTTGATTAAAAACAGCGAAAAGCTGGGCATTTCCATGGTGGGGGAAATGAGTGGGAATGTGGAAAGGAAGGTGGCCAAGATCATGGGGTACAAATGCGATAAGGTCACCCTCATGGGGGTGGATTGCTATACCCTCACCGGTACGGATTTTCCCATGAAGGTCTCCGGGAATATGATGGGGATGGTCTTTACCGAAGCCGTCACCGACATTGATAAGGGCCGGGTCAGTGCTTCAAAGTTTAAGCTGCCCGCCGGGGTGGATATCCACCACGAGATCGAAGGGGATAGAGTGGTCCGGGAGCAGATTGAGATGATGTTCACGGCCATGCTGGCGGGGGAGCGGCCCAAGAGTCCCTATGAACAGGCCTCCGGTGACATGGAAGAGGCCATGAAGGCCATGCAGCAATTCCAGGATAACGGGGGGATGGAAAACCTGCAAAAGCAGATGCAGGGGCTTTTTGGATCCGGGACCCCGTCCAATTAAATAAATGATCCAAATCATATGTTTGTCATTATATTTTATCGGCGATTTTAAGGAGATATGCCATGCAGAGCCATGAAGTGGACTATGAAATCATTGGGGACGATATCCAGGTCATTGAAGTGGAATTGGACCCCGGGGAGACCGTTATTGCAGAGGCCGGTGCCATGAATTACCTGGACGAGGGCATCGCATTCGAAGCCAAGATGGGGGACGGTACGGAAACCTCCGGTGGGATGATGGGGCTGCTCAAGGGGGTGGGCAAGCGGATGCTCACCGGTGAGTCCGTCTTTATGACCCATTTCACCAACGAGGGAGCAAAGGTGGGCAAGGCGGCCTTTGCCGCCCCCTATCCCGGAAAGATCATCCCCATTGACCTGGGCACCATGCCCGAGGGAACCCTGCTCTGCCAGAAGGATGCCTTTTTGTGTGCGGCAAAGGGCACCGCCGTGGGCATTGCCTTCAATAAAAAATTGGGCACGGGTTTTTTCGGGGGGGAAGGGTTCATCCTTCAACGGCTGACCGGGGATGGGATGGCCTTTATCCATGCCGGGGGCACCATTGTCAAAAAGGAGTTGAACGGAGAAAAACTCCGGGTGGACACGGGCTGCCTGGTGGGCTTTTCCCAGGGCATCCATTACAGCATCGAGCGGGCCGGGAATCTAAAGTCCATGGTATTTGGGGGGGAAGGTCTGTTTCTGGCCACCCTGGAGGGCCAGGGTACCGTCTGGCTCCAAAGCCTCCCCTTTTCCCGGATGGCAGACCGCATCATTGCCCATGCGCCCTCGGCCGGGGGCAGCAGCAAGGGGGAAGGCTCACTGCTGGGGAACATTTCCACCATGTTTGAAAAATAAAGTTCCACTGGTCCTTCCCCCCGGGCTGTCCAGGGGGAAGGACCGATTTTTAATCGGGCTGTTCTCAGGCCGCCTGGCCCCGGGGGATGGCGATGCGCACCATGAAACCGTCCCGGGGGGATGGGGTGACCAGGAGGGTCCCCTGGAGGGCGGAGATCCGTTCCCCCATGCCCTTTAATCCACTGCCCATGCGGGTCTCATTGCTGCTGCCCCGGCCGTTGTCCACGGCCAGGAGGGTGATTTCCGTCTCCTTGATTTTCAGGGCAAAAAAGAGCCGGGTGGCCTGGGCATGTTTCATACAATTGGTCATGAGTTCGGTGCAGGTCCGCTCCAGGACCTGGAAGACGGCATGCTCCAGAACATAGATCACCCCTTGGAAATTCAGGCTCACATCCAGGCCGGTTTCCTCCATGGGGGCCATGAGGGAGAGGATGTTCCGTTTTAATTCATCCCCGGTGCGGGGGGCGGGCCCCGGAGCAGACAGGGGAATGGTGGCAATGCCGGAAAGCCCCCGGTCCAGGGCCTTGCCTGCGTTGCCCAGGGCGGATCGGCTTTGGGCCGGGTCGGTCCGGGCATAGATCCGGGCCACCTCCAAAAGCTTCACCGCCGTGACCAGGGAGTGGCCGATGATGTCGTGGAGTTCACGGGCCACATAGGAACGGGCACTTTTTCTGGAGAGATCTTTCAACCGTTCAATGGTCTCTTCCAGGGCTTGGTTTTCCCGGGCCACGGCCGTTGTTTTACGCTGGATATCGGCCTGGATATTTTTGTACAGGGAGATGTTTTTTATGCTGACCAGGTATTGGCGACCCGTGAGTTTTTTCACGGGCTTGCAATGGACCAGGAAGGTTTCCTCCCCCACCACTTCCTCCCGGGTGATGCTTTCCCTTTTCGGGGGCTGGGCCCTGAGGCCGGCCATGATTTTATCCACGGTGGTTCCGGTGGTACTCATTTCCTGGAAGGCCAGGTTGGCGTATCCGACATTGAATTTGTTGTTGAACAGGGCCAGGGCCAGGTTGAGGTGGTGGGTGATTTCATGGCGCATCACCGGGGTGGGGGAGAAGAAGTCATGGTTGAATGTGGCATACATGAACAAAAGGGTGGACCAGGTAAAGACAATGGGGGTGATGTCAAAGACCACGGGGATATTGGCCACGATGGTGAATCGGTGAATCACCTTGGTGATGAAGAGTATGTTCAGGACCAGGGGGACAATGATGGCCGTGGAGATGATATGGGTGACGATTTTGTTCTTTCCGGAAAATTCGGCCTTGAATCGTTGGCGGCAAAAAAGAAAACCCGCGGTGATGAAACCGTATTCCAGGAGCATGTGCAGGTAAAACAAAGGACCGAAGCTGTCCCCCCAGAAATCGTAGTGGCGGTAAAATTGAAAGTGGAGGGGATTGGTGAGTATCCAGGAAAATTGCAGGGCCGCCACCCCATAGAATATTTTTCTGATGTTCCAGGAGAGTTGCCGCCCCTTGGCATAGGCGTAGCCGAATTCAATGAAAGCCACCTCCAGGATACAGGTGCAGGCATAGTAACCCAGGATGAAGATCCACCGGCTGTGGATTTCCGGGGCCACGGTTTTGAGAATTTTGAATATCATCCAGAAGATCATGGCCCCCTGCATCACCATGAAGGCATTGGCCGCATGGTCCTCCCTGCGGGTTTTGATGTAAAAGAGGGTGAGGCAGGCCACGGAGAGCACAATGGCCACCATGTGGACGATGCAGATGGTGGCGATTTCAAGTTTCAGGTTTTCGGTGAACATGGATGGCTATTCAATCCCGTTTTCAACGGCGTAGACCGCCAGTTCCAGCCGGTTGGCAATGCCCAGCTTTTCGTAGATCCGGCTCACCTTGTTCTTGATGGTGCCCTCGGTGTAGAAGAGGGTTTCGCTGATGGTCTTATTGCTCTCCCCCAGGACGATGAGGCGGACGATGTTGATTTCTTCCAGGGTGAGGATGTCAGTGTATTGTTTCTTCACCTTGCTCCGGCTTTTGAACCGTTCCATGAGGATGGCCTTGGCCCCGGGGTGGATGACGGTGAGGCCCGTGGCCACGCACTTGATGGTGGCGATGAGTTTTTCATAGCCGATGTCCTTGGTTACGTATCCGTCTGCATCCCCCAGGAAGGCATCGGTGATGTATTCGGGATTTTCAAAGGTGGTGAGCATGAGGACCCTGATGCCGGGATATTTTTGCTTGATGATCTTCAAGGCGGCCAGGCCGTCGATCTCGGGCATCTCCACATCCATGAGGACCAGGTCCGGGACCATTTCCTTGCAGGCGTTGATCAAGGCCTCGCCCGAGCCCACCGAGCCGATGACCTGGATTTCTGAATCGGAGCTGATGATCTGTTCCAGTGAATTTCTGAGCAGCAATTGGTCATCGGCAATGACCACCTTAATTTCCTGTGCCATGGGACCTCCTGTATTGGGCAACCATGCGGCGAACCTCGGCCAGGTTGGCACCGGCATCCTGTATCAGGGTGTCGATTCCTGCGGTGAACCGGTTGTCTTCGGTGCTGGTTGTCAGGGTTTTGATTCTTTCTTTTAATTGGGTCATGGTTCCTGACTGGCCCTGGGTGACTTGGGTCATCAGGGTTGAAATTTCCTTGTCCTTTTCCAGGTCAAAGACGATTTTGGAGTAGTTCCGATGCCTTGTGTTTAGTTCCTCCAGCCGTTCCTGCTGTTGGGCCTGGAGGTCCAGCATTTGGATGTGGTCTGAGATGTCCGAAAGGATCAGGGATTTGCCAATGGTTTTTTTGCCCTGGCAGATATCCTGGATCCGCCAATCAATGTATTGGTCCCGGTCCGGGGATGAAAAGGTTTCAATGTCGTATTTGGTGCAGGGGGCCATGTTGGAGATGAATAGGTTGTCCGGGCGTTCCGGGGAGACCGGGCCGGGATCCGAGGCAAGGAAATCTGCCGCCCGGGCATGGCTGTTCCTGAAGATGACTTTATTGTCCGTATCGCAGACCAGGACGGCATCGGTGATGAGGTTGTTGATGTCTGAAAAAACCTGGCCCCCGATGCGGTAGGTCCTTTGTCGGGCGGACAATTGATTGGTCAATATCAATAGGACCGGGTAAAGGAGTAACATTCCGATATTTCCAAGGGAATCACTCCATTGGATCAGGCCAAGCCAGGCGGCTAAAATCAGGGCCAGCACAAATGGGGATTTCATTGGGGTCTTGGAAAGATAGGAGGCTGCCAGGGCATAGGCGGCCCAGATACCGCAAAAAAGGAGGAATGCGGGGCTGAACACCGGGGTGGACAAAGCATAGTCCTGGAGCATATCCCCGGGGGAATGCAGCTCCCATCCCAAGAAGAGGAGGGATCCCATCCCAAATAATCCATAGAAAAGGGAGACGAATTTATGATCCCGGCGAATCAGGCCGGCGATGGCTGCCAGTGATAATAAAAAGAAGGAAAGCTCCAGTTCTTTTATCCAGAGCGCTGTTTCCCTCAGGACCAGGACCTCTTCGGAGAATCTCATGGCGGCTCCCAGTCCCAGGGAAATGTGGGTCAGGAGAACAAACCTCCGGTTGTTGTGATAGCCCTGGTACAGGCTGACCACTGTGCGGATGCTGATAAAAACCAGAAACAGGGTCAGAAAACCGATACTGAAAAATTGATACAGCGAATAAAAGCGACCGTCTCCCACGATGTCTCCTCCAGGCCTTTGCCGGACCGGGTGCAAACGAAAATGACTGGTTGTTCTGTAAATGAAGAGCTATATGTATGATGGAATATGGTCGCGTGTCAATGTGTTGATACTTTTTTGATTACTAATTTTTTGCGGTGGTGGCTTGTCTGCGGGGCCGGGCCGGGAGTGGATGGGTTAAAACCGGGGAAGTGGTGTGCCCTTGGCGGGCCGGGATAAAGGTGCCCCCGGGGAATGATTCCCGGGGGCGTTTGTGCTTATTGGAGCAGGGTGGTGATGTTCTGGGTTGAGGCATTGGCCTGGCTCAGGGCATAGGTGGTGGTCTGGGCCAGGAGTTGGAGTTTGGAGAAATTGGAAGTCTCCGAGGCAAAGTCAATGTCCCGGATGGTGGACTCCGAGGCCTGGATATTGGTCTGGGTCACGGTGAGGTTGGAGATGGTGGATGTCAGCTGGTTCTGGACCGAACCCAGGTTCGACCGGATACTGTCCAGATCCTTGAGGGCGGCATCGGCTACGGAGATGGCAATCTGGGCATCTTCCTGGGTCATGACGCTGAGGTTGGCCAGGGTCATGCCTTCGGCATCACTGAGCTCCATGTTCCCGGTGGAATCGGTGTTGATGATCAACTGGGAGTCGGCGGCAATGGAGCTGCCCTGCTTCAGGGTCATATCGTGGGCCAGGGTGGTGTCTTCTTTTACGAAAAGGTCCTGGGTCAGTGTTTCTCCGGCTTTTACCGTGATTTCGTCACCACCACCTGACGCTTCCGTGGTCATGACGATATCCTGGGTCACCACGGTGCCTGCTTTGAGCATGGAGTCTGCTTTGAGTTCTGAGCCGGCTTCCAGGGTCATGTCATTTTCCAGGGAGGTCACGCCGGATACGGTGATGGCTCCGCCCACATTGGAACCCTCGGCAATGGTTGAGCCGTCTTTCAGGTTGGAACCGGCAGCCAATTCGGTTTCCGTGGTGGTCACCAGATCCCCATTTTCTCCGCCCACCTTGGTGTCGTCACCCAGGGTGGATCCGGTGGCCAGGGTGGAGCCGGCGGCCAGGGTGGAACCGTCTCCCAGGGTCATATCTTCTTCCAATACGGCGTCGTCAAAGCTTAGGTTGACATAGGCACCGGCAGCCACGTTCTGGGTGCCCAGGTCGCTGCCCTGGGCAATGGTGGAGCCCGCTGCCAGTGTGGCTCCGCCGGCGGCCGTGGTTAAGTCGGAATCCAAGGTCTGGTCGCCAACCACGGTGAAGGTGCCGGCTGAAACCGTGTCTCCGGCCTCCAGAGTAATGGTATTACTGCCGTCATTCACCGTGATGGTGGGGCCTTCATAGGGACCCGCAGCCAGATCGAATTCCGTACCATCTGTGAGGGTGGAGCCGGCTCCCAGGGTTACGGCACCACCGGTGAGGTCGGCGGGGGCGGTGACCATTGCTCCCCCGGCAGATGCATCACTGAAGGCCGTGGCTGTGGTTTCCGAGGAATCGTAGGTCACTCCGATCTGGATGTCCGACCCCATGACACTGCCGCTGGCCAGGGAGGAACCGGCAGCCAGTTCTGAATTTTCCGACAGGGTCATGTCGTCGGTGAGGACGATGTCCCCGGTGAGGGTGACGTCTGTGGTGAGGGTGTCCCCGGCATTGTATGTGACGCCGCCGGATGTAAAGGTGGAGGAGACCACGGTGCCGGAGCCCACAATGGAACCGGCGGTGAGCACGGAACCGGCCGTGGCCTTCATGGATTCATTCAGGGTCTGGGTAGCCGGGGATGCGGCGTTGGTATCTCCGGAGATAATAACGGTTCCCCCGATTTCCGTGCCCTGGGAAATGGTGGAGCCTGCGCCCAGTGTGGATCCGGCCTCCATTTCATAGTCCGCCCGGGTGTCATTCACGGTTTCCGTTACCGTGGCATTTCCCCCCACAACGGAGCCGGCACCCAAGGTGGAGCCTTCTTTGATGGTGGATCCGGCGGCCAGTTCGGAATCGTCAACGGTCTCCAGGTCGTTGCTCAGGGTGATGGCATCACCGATGCCGCCGCTGGTGGTGCCTTCAATGCTGATCTGGTTGGAGC
>JAKSBM010000276.1 GCA_022361135.1 Desulfobacterales bacterium
ACCATTTTTACCCCGTGGATGAATGGACCCTGGAGCTGGACGGGCAGCGCCCGGGCCGGGTCCGCTTCCCCGTTGAAAACGGGGGGTACCGCCTGGAAATCCGGGACCCGGCCACGGGCCAGGTCAGCCGCAGCGACATCTGGGCGGGCTGGCGGCCGGACCAGGGCCAGGCACTAAACCGCCCCGACCGGGTGGACATGGGCCTGGACAAGCGCAGCTACGGGGCCGGTGAAACAGCCCGGGTCACCCTGAAATCCCCGGAAGGAGGGAGGGGCTACATCTTTGTGGAAGGGAACCAGCCCCTTTACATGGCCCCAGTCACCCTCCCCCCGGAGGGAGCCACCGTGGAAATTCCGGTGAAGCCGGAATGGAACCGCCACGACCTCCACATCTCCGCCTTCATTGTCCGCCCGGGAGATCCCCGGGCCGCCCACCTGCCCAAGCGGAGTGTGGGCAGGGTCCACCTCCCCCTGGACCGGGAAAGCCGCCGCCTGGAGCTGGACATCCAACTTCCCCCCAAATTGGAAGGGGGACGCCGCATTGGGGTACCGGTGAAGGTGACCCTCCCCCAGGGCCTGTCCCGGGAGAAGGTGCAGGTGGTCCTGGCCGCCGTGGACGAAGGGGTTCTCAACCTCACCCGGTTTAAAACCCCGTCGGCATTTGACTATTTTTTCCAGCCCCGCAGCCCCGGGGTGGAACTCCAGGATGTTTTCCAGAAACTCATTGAATCCAACGACGGTCCCCAGGCCAGGCACCGGTTCGGGGGCGACGCGCCGGGCCTCACCCGTGGGGGGGACAAGCCGGCCACCGATGTACGCATCGTCTCCCTGAGCCCGGCCCCCCAGGGTCTGGACCAGGACGGGCTGGCCCATTTTGAATTGGATATCCCCGAATTCAACGGCCAGCTCCGCCTCATGGCCCTGGCATTTTCCCCGGATCAATTCGGATCCGCGGACCAGGACCTGACCCTGGCCTCCCCCCTGGTCACCCAGATGGCCCTGCCCCGGTTCCTGGCCTGGGGGGATGAAAGCCGCCTGGTCCTGGACCTCCACAATCTCAGCGGCCTGGATCAAATGCTGAACCTGGAATTAAAATTCAAGGGCCCCATCTCTCCCACGGGCCCCTCCACCCTGGAGATTCCATTGGCCAGGGATGAAAAACAAAGCCTGATCATCCCGGTGAAGGCTGCCCATGCCACCGGCCGCAGTCAGATAGAAATCCATATCACCGGCCTGGAGGTGAACCAGGAAAAAAGGGAAATCCAACGGAGTTGGTTCCTGGATACCCGTCCTTCCCATCCCCCCCAGACCATCGCATTCCATAAAACCCTGGATCCGGGGGAAAAATTCACCCTGCCCAAACAGGCCTGGGAAAAACTGGTGCCCACCTCCCGGTTGGCCCGCCTCAGCCTGGGGAGTATCCCCCCCCTGAACACGGCGGACCACATCCGGGAACTCCGGGCCTATCCCTATGGTTGCCTGGAACAGACCATTTCCGGTCTCTTCCCCTTTGTCATCCTCTCAAATGCTGAAATGGAAAAACTGGGAATTGCCCCGGATCCCAAGGCTCCGGAGAAAATTCGCCTGGGCATCCAGCGTCTCCTGGAAAAGCAAAAGGCCGGAGGAGGTTTTGGCCTCTGGGACAGCCAAGGCCGGGAGGAACCCTGGCTCACGGCATATGCGGCCCATTTTTTCCTCCTGGCCCGCCAGGCGGGATACGAAATCCCCGAAGCTGCGTTGAAGCGGACACTGAAGCGCTTGCTCACCTATGTACGCCGCCCCCGGAACATCCCGGTGGGGTGGGGGGACGCCACCCTGACCCGGGCCAATGTCCGGGCCTATGCCGCCTTTGTCCTGGCCCACACCCGGAACCTCACCCTGGGGGATGCCCGGTCCACGGCCCGGGCCGCCACCCCCCACCTGAAATCCAGCCTGGGCCATATCCACATGGGACTGGCCCTCCTCCTCACCGGGGATACCTCCGCCGCCCAAAAAGCCCTGAACCGGGCCGCCATCACCCGGCGGGGGGACAAGCTGCCCCACATGGGAGATTACGGGTCGGATGTCCGGGACTTTGCCATGGCCTATGCCCTTTTGGACTATGCCCCGGACTTTAGCAAACGGGATCTTTTCCTCCACGAACTCAACCGCGAACTAAAGGACCGGGACTACCTGAGCACCCAGGAACGCAATGGATTGGTCATGGCGGGAACAGCCCGCCTCCGGGCCGTTCAGTCCCCCTGGCAGGCCAGGTTAACCACGGCCGCCGGCAACCGGACCCTGGGCCACGACACCCCGTCCCCGGGGGAACTCCGGGGCCATGACCTGGACCAGGGCTTGACCCTGACCAATGGCGGGCAAAGCCCCCTCTATGTCAACCTCAGCCTGGCCGGCATTCCCTCTGAACCCAGCCCCCCCATCACCACGGGGGCCAAAATCCAGCGGCAATACCTGGACCTCAACGGCACCCCCATAAAGGACCTGGGCCAGTTGGCCCCCGGGGACCGCATCCTCACGGCCCTGACCATTGATCCCCAGGTCAACATGCCCCATGCCCTGGTGGTGGACCTGCTGCCCGCAGGGCTGGAACTCTCCGACCCGGCCCTGGCCAACAGCCCCGCCATTGACGACATCAAAATCCATGGCAAGACCATCCGCCAATGGCACCACCCCGGCGGCCATTCCGGCCTCGCCCACGCCGAATACCGGGACGACCGTTTTGTGGCTGCCATCCCCCTGTTCAAGGGGCGGACATCCCATCTGTTTTATGCCGCCCAACTGATCCATCCGGGCCAATTTAAGGTGCCGCCCCCCCTGGTGGAGGACATGTATCTGCCCGAACTCCGGGGCCAGGGCCGGACCGGTGCCCCCTGGGTAATTCCGGCACCGTGACCCCGGAAGCCCCCAACCCGGCCCCCCTGACTGCCGCCCCACCAACGCCCCCCACTCCGGAAACACCCACGGGGGGCCGGGTGAACTGGAATCCAATGAAGTGGGGGCTGGGACTATTCCTGGCCCTGATCCTGATCCCGTTGGCTCTGGATCACATTTTCCCGCCCCGGCTGGGCCAACGCCCCGTATCCACCGTGGTCACGGCCCGGGACGGCAGTCCCCTGCGGACCTTTGCCGACCCCACCGGGGTGTGGCGCTACCCCGTCGCCCCGGACCGGGTTTCCCCCCTTTACCTGGAAGCCCTGATCGCCTACGAAGACCGGTTTTTCTACCACCATCCCGGGGTCAATCCCCTGGCCGTGGCCCGGGCCCTGGTCCAAAACCTGGGCCAGGGGCGCATCGTTTCCGGCGGATCCACCCTGACCATGCAGACGGCTCGAATCCTCTTTCCCCGACGGGGAAAAACCGGCCCCCTGGCTGCCTGGCTCAACAAGGCCACCCAAACCCTCCGGGCCCTGCAATTGGAATGGCGATACAGCAAAAATGAAATCCTGGCCCTCTACCTCACCCATGCCCCCTTTGGGGGAAATATCCAGGGAGTATGGGCCGCCAGTTACACCTACCTGGGCAAGGGACCCGAGGAGTTGAGCCGGGCCGAGGCCGCCCTCCTGGCCGTCCTCCCCCAGGCCCCCAGCCGATTCCGGCCCGACCGCCATCCCCAACGGGCCCAGGGGGCCCGGGACAAGGTTCTGGACCGGTTGGCCGAATTTAAAGTCTGGTCCCGGGAAGAAGTGAACGCAGCCAAAATGGAACCGGTGAATGCCTTCCGCTTTGCCCCTCCCTGCCTGGCCCCCCTGGCGGCCCGGCGCCTGCGCAACACCCATCCCAACCAAGCCGTGATCCACTCCTGCCTGGATTACGATCTCCAAATCCACACCGAGGACTTGCTGCGCCGCCACATGGTCGCCCCCCGCCAGTCCGGTGCCGTGTTGGCGACGGACCTCCGGGACCTGGCCGTCCGGGTCTATGCCGGCTCCGGGGACTTTACCAATGCCCTGGGGGCGGGCCAAGTGGACATGGTCACGGCCCTGCGATCCCCGGGATCCACCCTAAAGCCCTTTATCTACGGCATGGCCATTGAACAGGGATTGATCCACTCCCATTCCCTTCTCATGGACAGCCCCCGCCACCGCAGCCGGTATGCCCCGGCCAATTTCACCGGGGGATTCCTGGGCCCGGTGACGGCCACACAGGCCCTGCGCCTTTCCCTGAACGTCCCGGCGGTCCAGGTTTTGGAATCCCTGGGCCCCCTCCCCTTCCATGACCGGCTGAAACATGCCGGGGCCCGCATGGCACTGAGGGGAAAACCCAACCTCAGTTTGGCCCTGGGGGGCATGGGCACCAACCTGGAGTCCCTGGCTACCCTGTACACGGCCCTGGGGCGGGCCGGCCAGGCCGGCTCCCTGCGCCTTACCCCGGATAGTCCCGTGACCCAACGCTTTCTCATGGCTCCGGGGGCTGCATATATCGTTAAACAAATGCTCACCCGATCCCTGCCGGGCCGGGGGGGACTATTGCCCCTGTCCGGGGGCCGGCCCATGGCCTGGAAAACCGGGACCAGCTATGGATTCCGGGATGCCTGGGCCCTGGGAATCGCCGGGAACTGGCTGGTCGGGGTCTGGATGGGTCGCCCCGACGGCACCCCCTCGCCCGGGCAATACGGGGCCGTCACCGCCCTCCCCCTGCTCCAGCAGGTCATGGACAGCCTTCCCCCCAATGCCGCCCCCCCGTCCCGGCCCCAAACCGTGGACCGTCAAACCATAGCCTGGCCCTCGGGACTGGCAATTGACCGGGATCCGGGCCCAGGCTTCCAACGCCACCATGCCTGGATTTTCAAGGGGCAGATTCCCCCCACCCAATGGCAAAACCAGGCCCTGGTCCAAAGGATATGGGTGGATGACCAGGGCCTCCGGGCCACCCCCCAATGCGGGGGAACCCACACCCGGGAATTCGCCCTCTGGCCCCCCCCGGCCCGATCCTGGCTCCCCCCCCAATGGCGAAACCAAAGGCTGATCCCAAACCCATCTCCAGCCTGCCCGGATATCGCCGCCCTGGCCCCCTCCCCCCTGGAGATCACAATCCCGGCCCCGGACAGTCGGCTCACCCGCCCCCCGGGCCAGAACCCGGCTCCCCGCATCCCCCTGGAGGCCACCGGCGGCCGGGGAAAATGCAGCTGGTTCCTCAATGGAACGCCCCTGCCTGAAGAGAGTCGAGACTTTGCCATGCCCCGGCCCGGGAGATACCAACTCATTGTGGTGGACGAAACCGGAAACCTGGACCAGATTCATTTTGAGGTCATGGCCCTGGCGCCTTGAATCCAGGTCAGGAAAACTCAAAAACAATATGGCCGTTCTCAAAAATATGGTTCGAAACCATGGGCGATCTTCACGATGGTTTAAACGTCTTCCAACAGGGTTGACCGTCGAATTTGCCAACCACGCCCGGAGGGTCAGGTGATGGCGGGGGGGCCAGAGTCCTTCGCAGGCGTTGCGGTCAGGACGACCGCAACGGTGGTAGGGGAATTTTCCTCCCCCCGTCATCGCCGGTGGGGACCTTCCAATCAAATGGAAGAAGGCCCATTCAATGGGAAGGTTATTTTAAGAATCACCATAGAGGAGCGTGGCCCATGACGCTCCAGGTGCAAAGGAGAAGGGTTTCATTGCGCCAGGGCCCAATCAACGGCGGCCCGGGCATGAATAATGGCGGTGTCAAAGAGGGGGATGTCGGTGACCTCGGAGGTGAGGAGGAGGCCGATTTCCGTGCAGCCCAGGAGAATGGCCCGGCTGCCTTGGCGGGTGAGGTCTTCGGCCACCTGTTTGTAGAATGCCTGGGACTCCGGGCGGATAATCCCCCGGACCAATTCATGGAAAATAATATGGTCGATCCGTTGGCGTTGGGCTTGATCCGGAATATCCACTCCCAGACCGAAACTGTCCGCCAGCCGTTTTCGGTAAAAATCCTGTTCCATGGTATAGGCCGTGCCCAGGAGGCCCACCCGATCAATGCCCTGGTCCACCAGGGCCCGGCCCGCAGCATCGGCAATGTGAAGGAGGGGGATATCCAGCCGGGCCGCCACCTGGGGAGCCACCCGGTGCATGGTATTGGTGCAGATGAGGATGACGCCGGCGCCGGCACGGGCCAGGGTTTCGGCGGAATGGACCATGATGTCCTCCAGGGCCTGCCAATCCTCCCCTGCCATGGCCCGGGTGATGGATTCAAAATCCAGGCTGTGGAGGAGGATGTGGGCGGAATGGTTCCCCCCCATGCGGGATTGGATTTCCCGGTTCAATACCTGGTAATAGATGAGGGTGCTCTCCCAGCTCATACCCCCGATGAGGCCAATGGGCTTGTTATTTTTCATTTGTTTCTCCCCGGGCTTCCACATTCCCCAGGACCGCCCGTCCGTTGGGGGCCACCCAAATGCGGGCCACCCCGGTTTCAGCCAATTGTTTCTCCAGGGCCAGGGCCCTTTCCGGAGGGGCGAAAAAGGCTTCGATGCCATAGGTGACGGGATACGCCCCATTTCGAATCAACCGCGTGGCATCCAGGCGCCCCCGGATGAACAGCCCGCTGTCCGGCCGCTTTTTGGAAATGCCCTGGTATTGGTAAAGCCCGTCCGCTCCCGCTGCCAACCGAACATAGAGACGCTCATGGGGGCGGGGATGGGGAAAGAGGGCCCTGACATCGGCGGCGGGAATCCGGGAGATATCATAGCCCAGGCGGGCATAATTTCCCCGGAAAAGACTCCGGGGATCCACGGGCCGGGTGGCCAGGCGGATTTCCGTGCCCGTCCACAGGGGGAGGTGGGCCGAGCCCCAGACCCCGAACATGACCAGGGCCTGGAATAGAATCACCCCACCCATAAGGAAGAAAAAAAAGCGGGAGAGTTGAAATTCCCCAAGACCCTTGCGACAAAAATTATCCATGATCCCCCCCCTGGTGCTGTTTCCAATACCGGGCCGAAATTAAAAGAATCAAGGCGCAGCCGGCAAAGAGGGCGGCCGAACCCAGGTAATCCCCAATGAGATCCATATATCGAAACAGCCCCGTTACCAGGACGGCACAGATGCCCAGGAAAAAATAATGGGAGCGATGTTCCCGGATCCCCTGGACAATGAGGCCGGCGCCCAGGATCACCATGACCAGGTTGGAAAGGACCTGGAAGAACAAGGGACTGGCCCATTCCCCGGGAAAAAGGGCACCGTAGAAAAGGACCAGGAAGAACAGGTGGCCCCCGATCAGGGAAGGGCTGCGGGCGGCCCAGACATGGAATCCCCCAGCCCCAAGGGCCAGGGCAAAGAAGAGGCCCGGGTACTGCCATTGGGCGTCGAATATGGCATCCCAGATCCCCTCGAACCCCAGGGCCAGGAGGACCACAAAAAAGAAACGCAGGCTCCAGAGCCCCAGGAGCAGGCCGTAGTCCTTGAAATCCTGCTCCGGCCGCCGGCCCATCCACAGGGCAATTCCATGGCAAACCACGAAAAAACACCAGGCCAGGGCCAGGCAATCCATGCCGAATTCAAAACCGCGGCCCTGCCCCAACCCCCATGCCAGGCAGTACTCCAGAAATAGGCCCAGCCCCATGACCAGGGCCATGAAAAGACTTCGATTGGGTTTGCACCAGACCAGGAAGGCGGCCAGGGACAGGAGGAACAGGGGAAAAAAGGTGGGGAAATAGTTCAGCCCGGTTTCCACGGAAAGCCAGATGAATCCCAGGAGGGTGGAGAGGGAGAGCAGGAGGGACGAGCCGGTGAGCAGTCCCAGGGGCATCACCCCCAGGGCCCAGTAGAGGATGCCGTCGGGGTAATGCTCCCCAATGTGGTAAATCTGGGCAATGAGCATGAT
>JAKSBM010000895.1 GCA_022361135.1 Desulfobacterales bacterium
CCCCTAGGGTCTTCACGATTGAATGTGTCTTATTGGTGCAGTTGTATTTCATATTCCCACCAAGGTTGAGTTTATGGGGCGGTTTCCATTCGGACTTGATTCCATCTGCTTAATTGGTGATTTAACGTTGGTATCCACCAGATTGCAAGGATAACGCAGAGGGGTGGTGCTAAAATTGGTTTGGGAAATGGAGAAGGGATCTGCATAAAGGGAGATGAAGAGGCCCTGCCCAGCCACCTCCCCCAATGGCTGAAAATCCCCCATCGCCTTGACAAACCCCGGGGCACCGCCTATCAATCAATGGTCCCATCAACCCATTGAAAGGCGGTGCCCCCATGAGATCTTTATTTTCCCCCTGGAGCCTTGGTCCCATTGAATTGAAAAACCGCCTGGTGAGAAGCGCCACCGTGGAAGGACTTTCCACCGAAGACGGGGCCCCCACCCAGCGGCTCATAGACATCACCACGGAGCTGGCCCGCGGCGGGGTGGGGCTGATCATCGCCGGCACCGCATACATCAGCCGGGAAGGCCAGGCCGATAAAAACGCCACCGGCCTGGACCACGACGGGCTCATCCCGCCCCTGGGCCGCCTCTGCCGCTCGGTGGAATCCGCCGGGGGCATCCTGGCCGCCCAGCTCCTCCATTGCGGGTCCACCATGTCTGCGGAATTCCTGAAACGCAGGGAGGTGATTTACGGCCCCTCCGACGGCATGGATCTGGACGGCGTTGAATCCGGCGGCCTTGGCCCGGCGGGCGGCGTTTTTATAGTCGGTAATGATTTGCAGAATATGGGGCTTTTCCAGGGCGGTGACCGGAATGCCGGATACGGGGTCTGTTCCGGAGGAGGGGCCGTAGACGCCGCCTTTACTGTCCAGGATTGCAGGGTTCATGGTGGACCCGCACCGGAGGAGCTGGGCGGCCAGGATGCCCCCGGCGGCTTGCACCGAGCGGCAGAGGCGGCCCAAGGAGGGGATGAGCCCGTCGTGGTCCAGGCCGGTGGCGCTTTGATCGGCCTGGCCTTC
>JAKSBM010000447.1 GCA_022361135.1 Desulfobacterales bacterium
ACCATGTCGGCCTGGCCGTTGCGGATGAGGGCTTCGGCCTGCTCCGGGGCGGCAATGCGGTTGGAGGCCATGACCGGAATGGAGACGGCCCTGCGGATGTTCATGGCCAAAAAGGCAAATCCCCCCCGGGGCAATTCCATGGGGAGCTGGGGGATCCGGGATTCGTGCCAGCCCCCGGTGACGTTGAGGATGTCTGCTCCGGCGGCCTCATAGGCTTTGGCAATGCGGGGGGTCTGGGTTTCATCGGTGGAGCCGAGGACGAAATCCGAGCCGGCCATGCGGATGGACAGGGGAAAATCATCCCCAACCCCATTTCGCACCGCCTGGATGAGCTCCACGGGAAAGCGGACCCGGTTTTCAAAGCAGCCCCCGTATTGGTCCTTCCGCTGGTTGGTCACCGGGGAAAGGAATTGGGTGATGAGATAACCGGCGGAGCCAATGATCTCAATGCCTTCAAACCCGGCCTCCCGCGCCCGGGCTGCGGCCCGGACAAAGGCCTTCTGGGTGGCCTGGATATCTTCAAGGCTCATTTCCCGGGGGGTGGTTTTGGAATAATTGGAAAAGACCGGGGACGGGGCCATGGGGGTTTCATTATTGATGAGGAAGGGATGGGAATAGGCCCCGGCATGGAAGAGCTGGATCCAGGGGCTGGCCCCGGCTGCTTTAATGGTTTTGGCCGCCCGGGTGAAATCGGGGATGGCCTTGTCGTCGGTCAGGGAGAGGAGAACCAGGCCTGCGCCCAAAAAATCCACCCCCACCGGTCCCACGGTGACGATGCCGGCGCCGCCCCGGGCAATCTCCCCATAAAAGGCAAAGTACCGATCGTTAAGTTTGGAATCATAGGAAAACATCACCCCCAGGGAAGGATAGGCGATGCGGTTCTTCAGGGTGAGGCCGTTGAGGGTGATGGGGGAGAACAGCAGGGAATGGGAATTCATGGGATCTCCTTTTTTTGGGATGCCCGATGCCCTGAAGCATCCGCCGATTTAATGGGATTGGCCGGATCAGGCCGAAGTTGTGTTTTCAATGCCTCCCAAAAGGGTGTCAATGATGGGATCCACCCATTGCATGAGGTCTTCGGGGTGGCGGGTCATGACCCAATTGGTCACCAGGTGTTCAATGGTGCCCAGGATCATGGAGCGGATCAAATAGGGATCCAGGCCGGGCTTGAACTCCCCATCCTCGATTCCGGCTTCAATGACAACGGTGATCTGTTTGATCCCGTTTTTGATGGCCTGGTGGCCCTGGGTGTCCAAAAATTTCTTATTGTGCTTGAGGTAGAGCATGAGCACGGCGGCAAAATCCGGATGGGTCTGGTAGGATTCCAGGAAGAGATAAATGATGGCCCGCAGCTTGTTCCCGGCCCCCCGGATGAGGCGCAGGTGGAAGGCCAGGGTATCGAAAAGGTCCTGGCCCGAGGCCGCCGGGATGGAAAACAATAAATTTTCCTTGGTGGAAAAGTATTCATAGATGGATGCCTCCGAGACCTGGGCTGCCTTGGCAATCTCGGTGATGGTGGTCTCGGCAAATCCCCGCTGGGCAAAAACCCGGGTGGCGGTTTCAATGATTTTCTTCTTTCTTAGCTCGGTTTTTTCCAGGGCCATGTCTGCTCCGTTTCCATTATCATTTCAAAAACCTGGGATATTTATAAAGTTCTACTTTTTTAAAGTCAAGGAGTACAATAGCCCGACTACAAAATTTTGAGAAAATATGGAGGGTTTGTTTTTGGCCTGGGGATTTTTCATCCAAGGGGCAATGGAGACGAACCCCATCATTGCCCCGGATCCATCCCCCCTCCCCCGGCCGGGTTAATTCCCTTTGATTTAACTAGGCCGGGAGAGTTGTTTCCGATGGGATTTATCCCCCTGCCCGCCCCCCGATTCCCCCGGGCATTGCTCCAGGCCGACAGCCTCCCATCCCCACTGTTTAAAGGTGGTTCAGGCCTTTTGGTGGATTCTCAAAATTTTGCTTGTGTATATTCCCAATTAATTTTATAAGATACTCTGATTTACTGCATGTAATGCGTTTTAAGAATTTTTAATGGTTACCGTGAGCGGGATCATTTTTTTGTTATATATAAACGTTAGTACTTCAATTGAGGAGGTTTTATGTCAACTTTGGTATTTGGTCACAAAAACCCGGATACAGACTCCGTATGTGCTGCCATTGCACTCGCAGATCTTAAGAAAAAACTGGGCGAAGATATCGCCCCCGCCATTCAGGGCGCCCTGAACCCCGAGTCCACCTTTGTTCTGGACAAATTCGGCGTTGCCGCCCCTGAAGTTGTGACTTCCTATGCCGGCAAAGACGTATACCTGGTAGACCATTCCGACCTGGCCCAGAGACCCGACGATCTGGGCG
>JAKSBM010001025.1 GCA_022361135.1 Desulfobacterales bacterium
GTAAAGGGGTTGAGGCGGAAACAGAGGCCCTGGCGGAACTTGCGCTGCTGGACCTGTCTGGACAGATTGGGGTTGGTGGCGCAGATGACGCTGCAGTCGATCTTGACCGGCGTCAGCCCGCCCAGGCGCATGATCTCCTTTTCCTCCAGGCATTTGAGGAGTTTGGCCTGGACCGGCAGACTCATCTCCCCCAACTCATCCAGAAAGAGGGTGCCGCCCCTGGCCATTTCAAACAATCCGATCTTGCCCTGGTCCGAGGCGCCGGTGAAGGCGCCCTTTTCATAGCCGAAGAGTTCGGCCTCCAGCAGGGTTTCCGGCAGGGCCGCACAATTGATCTGGACAAAGGGGCGGGCCTGGGTACTGGTCTTGGCGTGGATGAATTTCACCATCAGCCCCTTGCCCGTGCCCGATTCCCCGGTGATGAGGATGGGGGATACCTTGCGTTTTGCCAGTTTCAGGGCCGTGGCAATGACCTGCTGCATCTCCTTGCTTTCGGCGATGATTTCCTGGTTCCTCAGTTCGGCCAGGTTGAGTTGGGTGAGTTCTTCCTTGAACCGGGAGCTGGCCTTCTGGGCCTCCTGGAGGTCGTCCCTGAGCTGGTTCAGGTGGGTGAGGTCCCGCTCGTTGACAATGACCATGGCAATTTCTTCCAGGTCGTCAAAGACCGGGGTGCCCGTGACCAGGAGTTGTTTTTTGGGGTGGGCCACATTCTGCATCATGGTCACCGGTTTTTTGGTGGAGAGCACCTCCCGGGTGACGCTGCGGTCGATGAAGCCGCTTTTTTCAAAGTTGGAGATATTTTGTCCCACCATGTCCGCGGCATTGACGTTGAGCAGCTCCTCCCCGGCCTTGTTGATGGCCAGGATGGTGCCCTTGCCGTTGCAGACCCAGATGGAGTCCGAGGAGGTGTTGAGGATGGTTTCCAACTGGCGGTTGGCCGCCCGCAATTCCCGGGTCTGTTTTTCCACCTCGTGTTCCAGGTTGTCCTTGTACCGGCGCAGGGCTGCGTCCTTGACCCGTTCTTCGGTGATGTCCAGATGGGTGCCCACCATGCGGGTGGGGATACCCTGGGCATCCCAGCGGACCACGATGGCTCGGGATTTCATCCATCGATAGCTTTGGTCCTTGTGGCGCATGCGGTAGACGGATTCATAGGAATTGCGCTTTTCCCGGATGACGTTGACCACCCTGGCCAGGGCATCGGTTTTGTCCCTGGGGTGGATCATGTCGCTCCAGGCCTTTCCCGTGCCGGGAAATTCATTGTTCCGATATCCCAGCATTTCAAAATAGCGGGGGCTGAGGTAGCCGGAGTCGGTTTCCAGGTTCCAGTCCCAGATGCCTTCTTCGGTGGCGGTGAGGGCATAGTGGAGTCGTTCTCCGGTTTCCTTGGGAGTGGATGGTGCCGGGGGCGCCGGGATGATGGGGTCTGCTTTTCGGGACATGGCTTTTTCCTGCTTTCCTCATTGGACAAACGAGAAAAAAGAAAACCATGAATTCCATTCATTGTCAAATGGAATTCATGGTTGTATGGAGGCTTAGCAATGGGACCGGATGCTTCCCCTTCCACGGGGAAACTTCGGTGTTGTGCTAGGCTTTGAGCTCTTCTTCATAGGCTTCGATGAGGGCATCGATTTTCTCCTGGGCCCCTTCGGGCAGGGGCATGGGTTCATGGGTGTCCATGATCTTTTTGGCTTCGGCATAGGCCTGTTCTTCAATGGGGGTGTCGGCCAGTTTCTTTTCCCAGGCATCCCGGTTCAGCCGGTTGAACAGCTTTCCGGCGGACATGTCGCGCATGTGGTCAAAGGTGTGCTTCTGGGTCATATACTCACCGCCGGGGCCCACCTGGTCAATGAGATCCAGGGCCATGGTTTCATCGTTGATGGTGATGCCGGAAATCACCTGCTGGATTCGTTCGGCCTGTTCCGCACCCATGAGCATGGCTGCATAATCAAAGGTGATCAGGGAGTCAATGGCCCCCAGGCCGTAGATGACATTGGCCCCGGCCAGGGCAGCGGGCATGGCCGTGAGGCTGAAGTCGTATCCCTGCTGGGCATCGGGGAGCTTGGAGTCCGAGGCACAGGCGCCCACCCATGAGGGGAGCTGGTAGTATTGGGCCATCTTGGCCGTGGCCACGGAGAGCTGAGCCATTTCAGGCACGCCCACGGGGGAGCAGGCCAGGCGCAGGTCCATGATGGTGGAGCAGCCGCAATAGACGCAGGGGGTGCCCTTGCGCACCAGCTGGGA
>JAKSBM010000852.1 GCA_022361135.1 Desulfobacterales bacterium
GTTGTGCCCTCGGTCCCCGGTACAGAGGGGTTTATCCGGATTTTCACCATGGGGGCCGACCTGGTCCAGGTCCGGGGGCAGTACTCCCTGCTCTGGGGCTTGGCATTGGCCTATTTTTTTCTGGCTGCTTTCCGGTTTTGGTGGATTCGCCGGGGTTGGGAAGCTGGGTCTGAAACACTTCCCTTTTCGGAGTGATTTGGGCTGAATGTAAGGTAAGGTGTGAGAATCGTTCTGGGACAAGTAGACGGGGAGGGCGGTTGTACCCGTGGGGAGCGGAGCGGTGCTTTCCTCGCCTGAAGGTGGGCTTAAGGTGGCTTTCCCCGGATATTTCACGGAATGGTGAACTTTCCAGTAGACACCGAGAATAGCAATATTCCATGGAAGTAAGGAGGTCTACATTATGGCATAGCATGATGCATTGGATGGAAACCAAGCCTTCCCAGGGAAAGAGAAACTGAAAACAAAAGATGAGACATATCGACAGTTTCAAAAGAGAAAATGAATGCCTTCCCAGGAACGTGACATCTTAAAAAAACGCCGTGGCCATCTTCTCGGAGGATTCGTATCGATATCGAAGTGGTTATTATGGCTGGTGTCCCCGTCGGGAAAGTGTGCGGGAAAAGGAAAACCGAATTTTAGTCTGACGTAGAAACCCTGGCCCTCAGGGCCGGGTCAGAGTGCAGTGGCCTGGCTATCTGTACGGCTGTTACTCCGAAATCAAGTTGCCCCCACAACGTGAAATAAGGAGTAACAATTGAGCCGATTCAAAAAATTATCATCAACGATATGGCATTGCTAGTATCACATAGTCTATGTTTCCAAGCATGTTGTTAGGGAAGTAAATTCCTGTATAAAAGCCTTTTCCGAGCGACAAAGTTGTAAAGTTAGTGGAATTGAATATTCAAGTAAATCATGTACATTTTTTCACAATTCTTTACTTTTCTATCTGCATGTGATTTATAAAAAGCAAAAAGGTCGGGCCGGAAGCCTCAATACTACAGAAGACCTGCATGAAATGGGAACCATGGTTAGTAAAAGTAGGGTTGCCAGAAGAATGAAGGAATACGGATAGAGATTGATTATTGGTAAAAAATATGGATCTACCATGGATTCAAAACATTTGTTTCCGGTGGCCGCCACTCTTTTAGAACGGAATTTTTCGACCGAAGCCCCCAATATCACTTGGGTTTCAGATATCACATGTATTGATACGGTACAGGGGGCTGTATCCGGCTATTTTTCTGGATCTACATTCCATGCGCGTCCCGTGGGACTCAAGAATTTTTTAAGTAGCCAGCTGGTCGTATCTGCATTGTCAAAGGCAATAAAGAATAGACTAGCGGGAGCTGGACTCATGGTTCATTTTGATTTCAATACGCCAGTGATGATTTCAGAAGAATTCTTGATGAATACCATATCATTCAAAGCATGACTAGGAAGGGCGATTGTTGGGATAACAATGTGGCTGAATCCTTTTTCAACATTATCAAGTCGGAGTGATTCATCGTGAAAAATTTGAGAACAAGGAAGGGGCCTTTTCGGCCATATCTGAATATATTTAAGATTTATTGCAATCGGTAGCAGAGGCATTCGACAATAAATTACAAAACATCGGCTCAATTCGAAGAAGGTTTTAAATCAATGATTTGCTGTTGTCCA
>JAKSBM010000091.1 GCA_022361135.1 Desulfobacterales bacterium
CCGGACGCCCTAAACAAGGCGCATGGAGATTCGGTAAAAAGAGGGACCACTGCTTGTTGGGGGACGGTTTACGGTTAGCCTCTGGGAAATTAAATTTGATCTTGGCCCGTCCATGGGATTAAATGGAAATATCACCCATTTAACCCGGAGATTTTGCGAAATGGATTTGCCCGGTCTGTAAGGTGAAGAATGCAAATCATGCCCCGCAATCGATTCGAGAACGCGGCAGATCCGATGACAGCATTTTGCCTTTAGGGGCACAATTTGAGACAGCAGATTCAGGGTGACGGAGATCCGGTTTGACTCTATACCAATGGTTTCAAACCGTCTGGATCAAATTGCCATGAACGTTCCGGGTCAATCCCATGACTAAGGAGACCCCATGGATGACACCAAAGAAAGTTTTGAATCCTTTGTAAAATCATTTTTCTACGGAAGCCGTTCCGACCTGTCCTTTAAATTCCTGGCGGAATTGGGAGACGATGCAGACACCTTCATCGTAGAACTTTTCCGAACCCTGGTGGACGGGGTGGACGACGGTCGGGTGGACGGCATCAAGGAACAGATTATCCAAGGCCAGGTCCAGGCCTTTGCCCACCCGGAGAAATTTGCCTATGACAGCGGTCCCTTTCTCCAACCCAAATCGACCCCGGAGAATCTAACTTTTTCCCTGATTACCTCATCGGGCCATTTTGTGACCGGGGATGACCCCAAGCCCCTGGGGGTGGAAAACATGACCCAGGAAGAAGCGGAAAAGCGGGTCATGGAGTTTGTCCGGGAATTGCCCCAACTTTCGGAAATTCCCTTTGAGACCCCCAAATCAGAGCTTTGTGTCCGCCACGGGGGATACGATATCCGGGCTGCGGCCAAGGACAACGAAGTCTGCCTGCCTTTAGCCGGGATGCGTGCCCTGGCCGACCAGGAGAAGATCGGCCGCCTCACCCCCAACGCCTATTCCTTCATGGGGGCCTGCTCCCAGAAACGTCTCACCAAGAAAGTGCTACCCGGCTGGGTGGAAGAATTTAAGAACCGGGGGGTGGACGCCGTGGTGCTGGTCCCGGTCTGACCGGTCTGCCACATGTCCGTGGGACATGTTTCAAGGGCCTTTGAAGATGCCGGCATCGCCACCGTTATTATTGCTGCCACCATGTTTGCACCCCGCATGGAGATGATGTCAGTGCCCCGGGTGGTCCTCACCCGGGAACTCATGGGACGTCCCCTGGGGGATCCCGGAGACCGGGAGCGCCAGATGGAAATCCTCCAGGCTGCTTTGGATCTTCTCTCGTCGGCCACGGCCAACGGGGCCGTCACCCGGTTGTAAAACCAAGCGTTTTTTCAAGTGATTAAGACGGTGAATCGTGGGATTGGGTTGCTTTGTTGTCTTCTTTTTTTTTATTTTTCCATGAAGTGTTGTGTTGATTTCCTTTTGTATCGGAGCTTGGCAATGAAAGTTGATTCTGAACTTGAAGCAATTTTGAAGTACTATGTCTATGTGTATTCAGATCCCCGGACCCATGTCCCGTTTTATATTGGGAAAGGAAAGGGCAATCGTGTCTTTGACCACTTGGGAGATATCCGAGATTCACAAAAAGTACGCTTGATAGAAGAATTGCGCTCTTCCGGGGTGGAACCTCAAATAGAAATTCTTCGTTACGGCCTTACGGAGAGGGAAGCCCTTTTGGTTGAGGCTGCCGCGATTGACCTCATTGGGCTTTCTAGTTTGACGAATAAAAATTCAGGACACCATTCCCGCTCCTATGGGCGAATCAATTCCCGGGATTTGATGGATATGGTCCGGCGGGACCCTGTGGATGTCAGGCACAAAGTCGTGCTTATGACCATCAATAAATTATATACCAGCACTATGTCGGCCCGGGCTTTGTACGAAGCCACCCGTGGCGTGTGGAAGGTCGGCCCCAGAAGAGAACAGGTGGAATATGCCTTTGCTGTTTATCAGGGTATTGTTCGGGAGGTTTATCGGATTGAAACTTGGTTGCCTGCCGGTACCCTGAAATATACCACAAGGGATGCCTGCGACTTTGGTCTAACCCAGCGATGGGAGTTCAAGGGCCGTGTTGCCCATGATATCCGGGACGAATACCTGGGGAAGTTTGTGGGGCTGGGAGGGCAGAATCCCATTCGATACATGGGGTTTACCTGATTACCATTGTTCGATGCAAAAAGGGCCGTCTTCCCCGGGGAAGGCGGCCCTTTTTACATTTTAAATCCCTTGGAATTAGTCAGATAAATAGACCACCTGATTTTCAAAGGGAATGTCCGGATGCATCTGATTTTTTACGGCACAGCTGCCCATGCTTTTAATCACGGCTTTGATGTATTTTTCCGGGAAGGATTGGGGAACATGGAGGGTGATGACCACCTTTTCCATGGTTTTCTGTCCTTCCTTGAAAAAGGGATCCAGTTCCAGTTTCATGCCCTGGGTGTCCAGCTTTCGGGCATCGCAGAATGTTTTTGCATAATAGCCCGCACAGGAGGCCAGGCCGGCCAGGAAGAGGGCAAAGGGCTCGGGTGCCGTGCCGTCACCGCCGCTTTCCTTGTCCTGGTCAGTTTTCAGGGTATGGGAGCCAAATTGGATATCGACTTTTTTATTACCGGGAAAATTTACATTAAATGCAGCCACAAAAGATCTCCTTGGGATTAGTTGAGTTCCAGCCATTCAAACCAGATGGGGTGGTTTTCCTTGTACCAGGTCAGAATCCGCCTGAGCAATTCCTGATCCTCGGGGTTGATCACCGCCGGTGAAATTTTGTCAAAGTGGAGCTGCATTTTACCGTCCGAAAAGGTCAGGGCGTCCAGGCAAAGGGTCTGGAGTTCGTTTCTAATGCGGCCGGAGTCAGAGATTTTCACCGGTCTCTGGGTGTAATCCTCACCCTTGAGGAAGCGGTTGAGCAGGGGACTGAACACCAGTTTGCTCTGGCCGAAGGTTTCTTCCAGGCGCAGGGCAAAGGTGATGCGTTTGTCTCCCTTGGCCGTGGTAATACGGGTGGTGACCTCCCAGGTGTCTTCACTGATCTGGGTGACCCCGGGGGCTCCGGAATAGGGGTCGGGCAGCATGTAACCGCCACCGGCCAGGGCCTGCCATTTCTTTTCGGAAATCAGGTCGTCGGCGGTGATGGTTCGTTTGTCCAGGGGAATGCCGGCCTTGGTGGCCGAAAGGATGCTCTGGCGATAGATTTCCACGGTGGCTTCATCCAGATTGGATTCCCCGCTCACGGCTTCGAGCTGCTCGGCAAAATCCGGGGCATGGGGGTCCAGCTTCATGCAGGCGGCATCCTTGTCATAGCGGAATTTAAATACCGAAGACAGAACGGCCAAAGAAACGGAAAGATCCTGGATGGGGGCCAGGCTGGCGGCCTGGATGGCTTCGGCCGAAGCGGCATAGCCGTCGATGACCAGCAGGTGGGTTTCACCGGCTTCGTCTTCCCAGGGCTTCACGGAAAAGGTGGGGGCATAGGTGCCGGAGTCGGTGAAGGGGGTGTAGCCGGAGGGCATTTCCCAATGGTCTTCAATGAGGTGGGCGCCGCCCTCGGCCCACTGGTCCCAGATGCGCTGGATGCGGTGGGCCCGCTGTTCCCCGCTCAGGGTCCAGACGTGGATATTTTCCGGCTTCATGCCCGGATAGGTTTTCAAGATTGCATCCACCAC
>JAKSBM010000073.1 GCA_022361135.1 Desulfobacterales bacterium
CATCATGCCAGAACGGGGCATGGGAAACGGTTAGCTTATTGGTATTCATTGGCAGTCTCCATCTTAAGCGTCTGCTCTAAGTTGCAGCAGCTCGTGTTTCCCAAGGCGAACATATTGGGTAATGGGAATGCGGGCCGTACAAACGTAGGCACACAGACCGCACTCAATACAGGATTCCAGATCAAAGCGTTCTGCGGCTTCTTCGTATTCATCGGCTTCCAGGTAGCGAACCAGCAGGTTCACCGGTACATTGGCCGGGCAGATACGGATACATTTGCCACAGTTAACGCAGGCATTGTCGGACAGTTCGGGAATGATGTCCCGATCCTGGATCATGACCATGTCCATGTCCGGGGTTACCGGATGGTGGCTGGTGAAGGTGGCAAAGCCCGTCATGGGGCCTCCCACAACAATGCGGTCCTGCGGATTTACATGGATGCTGAACTGACTCAGTACATTGCTCAAGGGCGTACCGATGACGGCTTTAACCCGATGGGCCTGTCCATCCTTGGCCACCAGGGTAAAGACTTTTTCAAATGCGGGTTTGCCCGTGGCATATACCCGGGCCAGGGAAACAACCGCTTCGGAGGAGATGAAACAGACCCCAGCTTCTTCCGGCGTCTGACCGGCGGGCAATACCATGTCCAGGTGATCCTTCATGATCATGGCCGGCAGGGCAGACGGGAAGACTTTGCTGGTTCTCAGGACCTGAAAATTGTCAAAGTCGCTGGACAGCTTTACATCTTCGGGAATGGCCAGACAGAGTTTGGGGACACTGGTGAGCTTCTTCAACTCCAGCATGCCGTCCCTGAGATCGGCGGCTGCGGTGGTACCCGCGTACTGGCGGGTGGTGCAGAGCAGATCCGGATCGGAACAGGTGACCACAATGGTGCTGATGCTGTTTTTGGGGGCGGCCAGGGCTGCAAAGGGCGGTGCGCCGGGCAGCTCCCGCAGGTGCTCGTCGGCATAGGCCAGTGTTTCACTGGGAGCGGGGCATACACAGGCGGCATCGGCTGCAGGATCCTGCTGGACGGCCACATAGGTGGACCAGTTGCCAAAGTCGTCTGGATAGGTGTCAACGTTTGAAATTGTACCTGCTACTGGAGAAAGAACATAGGCGGTACTGTCTTCATAGAGTTTGAGCTTTTCTCCTTTTTTTACCGAATCCCCTTTTTTGAACAGGGCTTCGCGGGTCGTATCAATGGACTCGCGGAGCAAAAGGGTCAGACTCGCCGGTAGCGGAACCTCTTCCGGCGTCTTGGGATCCGGCTCAAGCAGGTCATAGGTGAGCCTGGGCTGGGATAAAGCAAAAAAAGATCTTTTAATCATAGTAAGTCCTTGTTGAGTAAAAGCGTAAGGTCATGTGCTTAACCGCGGTTGCTGATCTGCTTAGAACACGGGGTTACAATGCATGACAGGAGTTACATTCTACCGGACCTGCGCCAGAATCTTCATGGCATCCCTTGCACTGTGCATGAAATGCATCCGCCCTGGAAGGCGTGTCTTCATCACCCGTTTCATCGTGGCACTCACTGCAGTTGTAGGTATCATCATCTTCAATGTTGTGATGGCAGTCCAGACAATCCAAACCGTAATCGTCTGCGTGCACTAAATGGGTAAAAAAGACCTTGCCCCCCTTGTTCTGAAACATCAGTCGAACGGGTTCTTCAGGGGCAGGGGATGAAAAAGAAGCGTAGCAGAAAATGCCTGTGATCAACAAAGCGATCATGATCAATACAGCTACTTTAAGGTCTCGTTGTGATGTCATAATTCATCTCTCAGTTAAAGGGTTAGAGGTTTTGCGACAAACCCACAACTGGCAGCGTATATAGTATATTGGGGGTGGGTTGGCAAGAAAAAATTGAATCAAGACGCCTTACAGGCGGGGGGCTCAGCGTTCTTCTTTTTTCGGATTAAAAATGGCTTGTAAGCGTCATTTTTGCTCATGGTTGCATGCTTTTTTCGAATGATAAGGAAAGCCGCTGCAAAGCATGAAAATCCCAAAAGCATGGCGCCTGCCGATGGGGAGAGATTGAATCTCGGGGCATAGGTATCCCCGATGAGGGACCCGATCACCAGACAGATGATAGGGAAGACATATAAAAAGAAAGAAAGGAACATCATGGGGCGGGTTTCAATGCCAAGGACAACATTGTCCCCCGCTTTGACGTCCAGGGTGTTTTTGACCGTGACGGTCAGTTCTTTTATTTCATGGCTTGTGCCGCAATTGTCCTTTTGCTGGCAATGTTCACAAGCCCCCCTTCTCAGGGTTTTAACCCAGGCCATTTCCTCGGTGGCATGGGTGACGACGCCGGTTTCGGTAATCATAAATTTAACCTTTATCTTCTCTGTTGCTATTAAATGAAGTCCGTTTTGGAGAAGATACTTCCATTGGATGGATTAGGCAATGATATTTACAATCCCGCCGGCGTTGCGGGCTTTCTGGGGCGTATCGATGGGAGCGGAGGCCAGGACGGCTTCTTCCCGTTCCCGATTTTCGGTGGCCCGGAGCTGTGCTTCCTGGCGTTGGGCATGGGCCTCGTCCAGGGCCTTGCAGCCTTCTTCTTCCATGCGGGCCTGGGCTTCCCGGCTCAGGGTGAGGGTGAAGGCGTCCCGGGCGGCCTGGGCTGCCTTTTCATTGAGCCGGGTCTCGGACGCCTCTTTATTTTGCTGTTCCAATTGGGGGGTGGTTGGAACCGGATGGACAGGTTGGGGGGCCGCATATGCATTTAATGCATTAATGTTTGTAATTGACATTTGGCCTACCTCCTTGGTTTAATAGGATAAATCAGGTAGATGATAATCATGGGGCAATTTTTTGTCAATTTTTTTGATTTTTCTGCTTGACTCTAAAAATGCCTTGGGGTATAAAGCCCAAGTCTTCGCAACGAGAGAGCGAGGCGCTGCTCCCCAGTAGCTCAGTTGGCAGAGCAATTGGCTGTTAACCAATGGGTCCGCGGTTCAAGTCCGTGCTGGGGAGCCAACCCAATCAAATCAACCCCGATGAGGCAACTCATCGGGGTTTTTTTATGCCCGGCTTTTTGTCCTTGACTTGTGGGTCTGAATCATTGATAAAAAGACCGAACCAGGTTGCCTGGAAACAGGCAGAATAGGGAATCCGGTGAAATCCCGGAACGGACCCGCCGCTGTAATTGGGGACAAACTCTGCATCGGGCCACTGCGGGCTTGTAAGTTCGTGGGAAGGCGCAGTTGTTAGGATGATCCATGAGTCAGAAGACCTGCCTGGTCGGAGGCCTCCCTTCATGGTAAAGGACGGGGGCAAGGATCTTGGTTAAGCAAAGGGATATCCCGGATCGATGTTGAAATCGACCCGGGTTTTTTTATGGGAAAGCGCGGGACCACCCCTGGGAGGGGAGTGAAAATGAAGCTGACGCATACCTTATTAATAATATGGGCTCTGATTTTGATGGGGCTGGCCGGGGGCCAACCGGACTTGGCCCGGGCCGGATCATTTCCCCTGACCCTGTCCGACAGCCGTGGGGATGAATTGGTGCTCAAGGCCCAACCCCGCCGAATTGTAAGCCTTTCTCCGGCAGCCACCGAGGTGCTGGATGCCCTGGGAGCCGGGGATGAACTGGTGGGAACAACCTACCATGACACCCGCCTCTCCGTTGCCCAAAATGCCGCCGTGGTCGGAGGCATCTCCAATCCTTCCCCGGGACGCATTGCCGCCCTTCGGCCCGATCTGCTCATTGCCACGGGATTCCACGAAGAACTCATCCATCAATACCGAAGCCAAGGTGTTCCGGTTTTTGTCTACCGCACCGATTCCATTGCCCAGGGATTTGAAAATATCCGTCTCATCGGAAATTTGGTGGGCCGGGAAGGGGCCGCCCTGGCCTTGATCCGTGAGAATCAGGATCAATTGGCCCACATCCAGGCCAAGATTAAAAAAATGAATTTGGCCGCTCCCAGGCGGGTGATCCGTCTCATGGGGCGCTCCTCCATCATGACCCCGGGCAATGATTCCTTCATGAATGATCTTATCCGGGCCGCAGGCGGCGTGCCCCCTGATTTTGGCCGGGCCGGGGATATCATCACCGTGGAACAGGCGGAATGGGAATCCTTCAATCCCCAGGTCATCTATGGCTGTCCCCCGGACAAGGACGCCGCCGCCATCCTGGACCAACCGGGCTGGAAGGATGTGGATGCCGTGGAAAATGGAAATATCCACTATTTCCCCTGCGACATGACCTGCCGGGCCTCGGTGCAGACCGGCGCTTTTGTGGCCTGGCTTTCCTCCATTATTTATCCCAGGGAATTTGCCGACTCCGCCAGTTGGGTCCGGCCGTCCCGGGTATACAAAAGTCGAATCCTGGATGTGGACATGGATATCCTGGAATCGGCCCGCATCCTTTACTCCTATACCGATGATTTCAAGAATAAGACCCTGGTTTTAAAGTTTAAAACCCCCCGGAATATTGTCTCTACCCTGGATGGTTACCGGGAGGGGATTTCCACCGTGGGTAACCATTATTTCCCGCCCCCCACCTGGATTCCCGGCCCCTATGCCGGCATGGATCACATGAAGGAGAGCATCTATTCCATCCTGGGCAAGGGAGGGGACCAGAGTTCCTTCCTCATCACCGGTGCGGACATGGACCATGTTTCCATTGTCACCCAGAAGTTCCGGGAGATGAAGGTGACGGCCCTGGTCACGGCCGGGGTCATGTCCAATGCCATGCGCATGGGCAGGGACACCGGCGCCCATTACGAGCCCGGCACCATCAATGTGATTCTATTGTCCAATGTGAAGATGAGCCAGCGGGCCATGACCCGGGCCATCATTTCCGCCACCGAGGGCAAGACTGCGGCCATGGAGGATTTGGACATCCGTTCCACCTACACCCCGGCCAAAAATGCGGCCACGGGAACGGGCACGGACAATGTCCTGGTGGTCCAGGGGGATGGACCGACCGTTGAAAACAGCGGAGGCCATTCCAAACTGGGCGAACTCATCGCCCGTGCCGTTTACCAGGGGGTTGTCAAGGCCGTGGCCAAGCAGAATAAGGTCCGGGGAAACCGGGATATTTTCCAGCGCCTGGACGAGCGGGGCATCCACGTCTTTGCCCTGGCCTCGGGGGCCGATTGCGGCTGCCGGGACAAGAAGAGTGATTTTGCCGCCATGGTGGAATATCTTCTCCTCCAGCCGGAATATGCCGGGTTCATGTCCTCGGCCCTGGCCCTCTCCGATGCCTGGCAGCGGGGATTGGTCCAGGATCTGACCGCCTTTGATCAATGGTGCCTCACCCTGGCCGGGGAAATCGGCGGAGAAACGCCGGCCGCCATCGAAGAATTGGTGGTGGATGAAAATATCCCCCGGGTGTTGCGCAAAGCATTGAATACCATCATGACCGGTGCCCGCCTCCGGGTGGCCGCCATGGGAGGTGGGAGTGAATAGGGCATGGGGTGGAACCCTCTCCTGGTCCTGTCTTCGGGATGTTTTGTCCCTGGGAGGACGGCCCTGGATGGTCCTGGCATTTATCTGGATCCTTGGGTTCACCGGTCCGGTCGCAGCCGGGAATACTGCCGGGGGATACCAGCGGGTGGTTTCCCTTTCCCCGGCCATTACCGAGCTGATTTATCTGCTGGGGGCCCAGGATCGACTGGCGGCCAATACCATCTATTGCAATGTGCCCGAGGCGGCCAAGGACAAGGAAAAGGTGGGGACCATGACCCAGGCCAATGTGGAAAAGATCGTCTACATGCGGCCGGATCTGGTCATTGCCGCCCCCCTGTCTTCCAAGAAGCAGATCAAGACCCTGAGGGCCCAGGGGGTGGAGGTGATGCTCAAGGAAAATCCCAGGACCTTTGGGGAAATGTGTGACCTCACCCTGGACATGGGCCGGGTTTTGGGCAAGGCCAGCGAGGCCGCATCCATTGTGGATCAAGCCCGGACCGACGTGGGCAAAATTGCTGCCCGGACCCGGGATCTGCCCCGGAAAACCGTCTTTATCCAAATTGGGATGAAACCCTTGAAGACCGTCAACCGGGATATGTTCATCAATAGCTACATCAACATGGCCGGGGGGATCAACATTGCGGAAGATGAACCCTCCTGGGTCTTCAGCCGGGAAAATGTGATCCGGGCCAATCCGGACGTTATTCTCATCGCCACCATGGGATCGGCCAAAAAAGCCCGGGAGGAACAACGGGACCGGTGGGCGGCCTTTACCGCATTGAAGGCTTCGGCCACCAAACAGATCCACATCCTGGATCCGGATATCATTTGCAGCCCCACGCCCTTGAGTTTTGCCCGGGGGCTGGCCGTGGTGGCGGCCTTGATTCATCCAAAGGAAATGGGAACCCCATGACGCATAAACTTCTCATGAAATGGGGCCTGCTGGTGGCGGGCCTGACGGTGTTGCTCATCTTTGCCTGCTTCCTGGCCCTGTGCACCGGCTCCGCCGGGATTCGGGTGATGGACATCCCCGGCATCCTTCTCCATGGCCAGGGCAGCATCGATTACGGTATCATCACAGGTATCCGTCTGCCCCGGATTCTTTTGGGATTGGCCATTGGCGGGGCTTTGAGCCTGGCCGGTACCCTGCTCCAGGGCATGTTTAAAAATCCGTTGGTGGAGCCCTATACCCTGGGTATTTCCGGCGGTGCCTCCCTGGGGATCTGCTGTAATATTCTCTTTAAATTCCATGAATATTTGGGGGTGATTGCCTACCCCATCTCCGGATTCCTGGGGGCGGGGACGGTGATTTTCCTGGTCTACAGCCTCAACCGGCAGTCCCGGCATATCCGTTCCAACCGCATGCTTTTGACCGGGGTGATGATCTCCTATGTGGCCTCGTCCCTGGTCATGCTCATCATGGCCGTTTCCAAGGCCGATGAACTCCAGAACATTGTCCTCTGGATCATGGGCTCCCTGGATGAGCCCAATTTGCTTCTCATCCGAATCGCCCTGGGGGGCTCCTTGCTGGGGCTTTTCCTTTCCTATTTTTTCTGCCTGGACCTCAATGCCCTGCTTTTGGGAGAGGAGGCGGCGGCCAATTTGGGGGTGGATACCCCCCGGACCAAGAAATGGGTCTTTGTCATTGCCTCTTTTTTAACGGGGCTTTCCGTCTCCGTGGCCGGGATCATCATGTTCGTGGGCCTCATTGTCCCCCATTTCATGCGCATGGTGGCAGGGCCCGACCACCGCATCCTCTTGATCTCCTCGTACTTGGGGGGGGCGGCCTTCCTTGTCCTCTGTGATGTGGCGGCCCGGGTGGTCATCTCTCCCTTGGAACTCCCCGTGGGGGTCATCACCGGCATCATCGGCGGCCTGGTCTTCATCACCGCCCTGTCCAGAAAGAAGGTGAGCCTATGAGCCCCGTCCTTGAAGTTGACAAACTATCTCTGGGCTACCCCGGGAAGACCATCCTCTCCGGGGTCTGTTTTGATGTCCGGCCCGGGGAGGTGGTGAGCATCATTGGCCCCAATGGCACCGGGAAGACCACATTGGTCAAGGCCATCTCCGGCCATCTGCCCCCGATGGATGGTGCCATCCGCATTAAGGGGAAGGCCATCACCGCGCTTTCCCCCCGGGAGCGGGCCAGCCATCTGGCCGTGGTCATGCAGAATCTGGAACCCGTGTCCATGGGGGTGGAGGAGTATATCCTTTTGGGCCGCTTGCCCTTTTTTAAAAAATTCCAATTCTTTGAAACCCGCCAGGACCAGGATTTGGCCCGGGAATACATGGCGCTTACCCACATGGACCATTTGGCCAAGACCTCCATGGATAAAATCTCCGGTGGGGAACGGCAATTGGCCGCCATGGCCCGGGCCCTGACCCAGGAACCCTCCCTTCTGGTCCTGGACGAGCCCACCTCCCACCTGGACATCACCCACCAGGTGCGGATCCTGGATTTGGTCCGGCAATTGACCAAAAAGCTTTCCCTGGCCGCCCTCATGGTCATCCACGACATGAACCTGGCCGCCGAATATTCCGACCGCCTGGTCCTCCTGAACAAAGACCGCCAGACCCTGGAGGCCGTGGGCACCCCGGAGGCGGTCTTAACAGAGGCGGCCATGGAAAAGGTCTACCATGTGAAGGTGAAGGTCCAGGATCATCCCGTCTCTGGAAAACCCGCTGTGTTCCCCGTGTCCGGATCCAGGGGGTAGGGGTGGAATTTGCTATTTTCATTGACAAAAGAAGGTGACAAGGGGTAGTAATACCCCGATGTTCAGGTGCTCCACGGAGCGGGAAGCTTGCCCTAAAAAGCTTCCAATAGGGAATCCTGTGAAAATCGGGAACGGGCCCGCCGCTGTGATCCTTCCCCGCCATCGGGGAACCCTTCGGCAAATTTGGCCACTGCTTGCGCGGGAAGGCTGTCGAAAGGGGAGGAGAGTCAGAAGACCTGCCTGAATATGGTATCAAGCCCCTGCGGAGATGGGGAGGTACCGGATCCTGCCGGATAGTTATGGGAAATCCCGGATCGTGTAAACGGTTCGGGTTTTTTTATGCCCGGACCCTGACGATTAATCTAATTCAGGAGAAAAAAAGATGAAAAAATGGCTGAGCGCCTGCTTCCTATGTTCAGTGCTGCTGTTCCCCTTGAGTGGTTTTGCCGAAAACCGTGACACCTTGGATGATGTGGTGGTAACTGCCACGAAAACCGAATCAAACACCGGCAGCATCGGGGGGATTTCTGCAAGCGTTATTTCGGCAGCAGATATTGACGCTAAAAAACAGACCAGTGTGGATGAGGTACTCAAGGGCGTCCCGGGTTTGGATATTGTTCAAACCGGGGGGGACGGA
>JAKSBM010000315.1 GCA_022361135.1 Desulfobacterales bacterium
CACGTGGCGGGCCAGGATCTCCTTCTGAATCCGGTGGGACAGGGCAATGAATTCCGCGGCGTCGGTGCAGTTCCGGGCCTGTTCCAGCAAGGGATCCAACGCATCATCCCCCAGGGAAACCGGCAGCCAGGATCTGGAGTGGAAGCCGCCGTAGAGATCCAGGTAAAAGGAGGAAATGTTGGGGTGGGAGATGAGATCGTAGTCCCGCTGCTGGATGAGGCCGAAGACGGCCCCGCCCTCCCGGGGTGTGAGGCGGGCATCCACGCCCACGGCCTTGAGATCGGAACAGACCATGACCATAAGATCAGGATGTTTGGAAGCCACCACCTCCAGGGTAAAGGGCCGGCCGTTGTATTCCCGGATCCCGTCCCCGTTGGTGTCCACCACCCCTTCCTTGTCCAGGAGGCGGCGGGCCAGTTCCGGGTCATGGACGGGCAGCCCTTGGTCCGGCAGGGTATAGGGCGTGTCCGGTCCCAGGGGGCCGGCGCAGACCCGGGAGGTGTCCCCCAGCAGGGTCTGAATGCTGTTGAGATCCAGGGCGGACTGGAGGGCCTGCCTTACGCCGGGACGGTCCAGGGGAGGACGCCCGGGATTGAGGACCAACAGCCGGGCCCCCCAATTGCTCCCCTGGCCCAGGGCGATGTATTCACTGACCTTGAGCCGTTCCAGATGCTCCCGGCCCAGGGCGCCCACCGGGGTCAACCCGGTCATGTGGATTTCGTGGGCCTCCAGGGCAATGGCCCTGGCATTGGCATCGGGGATGATTTTCCAGATGATCTGTTCAAACCGGGGCTTGCCCTGCCAGTATTCCCCATTGGCCGTAACCTGATAAGAACGGCCCCGGTTGTAAGCCTGTTCATCCCAGAGGTAGGGACCGGTGCCCGCGGCCCGGGCCACCACAAACCGGACTCCGGGTGCGGATGAGCCCATGGCCTTGGAAGACATTTTCCCCTGGTCCATGCCGGACTTTTTCATGGGGGCATCTCCCATGGCTTTGGATTTCATGCCGGCCGGGGGCATGGATTTTTTCATCTCTTTTCCCATGACCATGCCCATGGACGCCGTTGAGGTGGCCGGCTCCAGGGCGGCGGGGGACACCATGCCGTGGCTGGAGGTGGCCAGGTGGACGAAAAAAAGGGGAAAGGGCCGCTTCAGCTCAAAGACCACCCGGAATTCATCCAGGGCCCGGACCCGGCGGATGAGGGGGGCAAGGACCTGCCACTGGACCCGGCCCAGTTTCTCGTAATTCTCCACCACGGCCCGGGCGTTGAAAGGCTCACCGTCGTGGAAACGGATATTTTCACCCAGGGTAAAGGCATAGGTGAGGCCGTCCGGGGAAATCTCCCAGGATTTGGCCAGGCAGGGGACGGGACGGGCATGGGCATCCAGATTCACCAGGGTTTCATAGATCAGGGCCCCGGGTTCCCACATGCCAAAGGGCAGGAAATCTCCCGGTCGGGTGGTATCCCGGCCGGTGCCGATGACCAGGGTCTGGACGGCCGGGTCCGTTTCGGTGGTGTCATTGGGCGAACAGCCCCCGAGCACGGTCAGGATGCACAACAGAAATAAAAGGATGGACAGGATGTTTCGCATGGCATTCTCTCCCAAGGATTCCGACGGAGGGGTGTCCCCTCCGTCGGAATGCGGTTCAGCGGGTCAGGCGGTTAAAAGGTGAATTCCACGCCGCCCCAGGCATAGCGCCGGGGGCCCAGGTTGGAACCGTGGATGGCGTAGTCCACGTTGGTGAGGTTGTGCAGGGCCAGTTTGAACTTCAGCCGTTCCCGGTAGACCAGGCTGGCGGCCAGGTCCACCACCACATAGTCATCCACGGTGATGGTGCTGCCCGTCATGGTGTCCCGGTAGAGGGTTTCGTCGCTGTACCGGGCGTCCAGGGAGGTGGTCAGGGCCAGGGTGGAGGTCAAATCGTGGCGGGTGGAGATCCCGGCGTTGACCTGGTAAAGGGGGACATCGTCCAGCCGGCCAAACCCCTCTTCCACGGAATGGGTGTAGGTGGCGTTGAGGTGGAAGCCCAGCCAGTGGGTGACATCGCCGGACAGGCCGATTTCAAACCCGTCGGTGGTGACCTCGTCCAGGTTTTCGTACTTCATCACCCCCATGATAATGGGATTGGAAATCAGATCCTTGGCCTTGGAGTAGAAACCGGTGAAACTCAGCTCCATGTCCATGGGCAGGGTGATTGTGGTGCCCAGGTCGTAGGACCAGATTTTTTCCGGTTCCAGATCCGGGTTGGATTCGAAGGGAACCCCGGGAATCATCATCCAGGTGGGGGTATAAAGCTCGTTGAGGTTGGGGGCACGGAAGGAACGCCCCACGGAGCCCCGGAATCGGATCCAGTCATTGAGGCGGTAGAAGAGTCCCAGTTTGGGGGAGAGGGCATTTTCCGATTCGGAATTCACATCGTAGCGCAGGCCCAGGGTGGCGGTAAAATCATCGGTGAGGCTGATCTCATCCTGGACGTAACCGGCCAGGTTTTGCATGTCCTCGTCCATGACCCGGTCAATAACCGTGCCGTCTTCCTGGGCGTTTTTCCAATACCCCTGCATGAAGTTGTAATCCACACCTGCGGTGAGGAAGTGACGGTCTCCCAGGGAACGGGTGCCTTTGATCTGCATCCCGGTGTCCCGGCCCCAGTGATCAATGCTGCCAAAGAGGAAGAGGAAAGGGGCACCGAACCCGGGGTTTTTAATGATATGTTCCCGCAGGGACTCTGTGCGATCATAGTTGGTATAAACCCGCATTTCCAGGCCCAGATCGTCCATCACCCGGGTTTTCCCGGTGAGGTTGAGAAAATAGAACCCATGGTCGCTGTCCCCCAGATCCCGGGCCGTGGCCTGGTACTTGGTCATCCCGTTTTCCGTGCAGCTCAGGGCATAATTCCCCGTAAAGGTGAACTCGGTATCCTCATCCACATGGTAATCCATGCGGGCAAAGACTTTATCGGAGTTGAATTCACCCCCGGTGATCTCTTCATGGGTTTTCGTGAACCCGGTGCCAGGCGCATAGGAATACTCCAGTTGATCATCACGGCGATATTGATTGTCAAAGTGCTGGCGGGAAACGTCCAGGCTGAAGGAAAACTTTCCTTTTTTCCCCAGCAGGGCGGCGCCGGCATCATAAAACCCGTAATCGCCGCCGTATCCATGGACATGGGTTTCCACCCCCTCCTCCTTGCGGCTGCGGGAAATGACGTTGATCACGCCCCCCATGGCATTGGAGCCGTAAAGGGAAGAAAAGGAGCCCTTGACCACCTCCACCTGCTCCACGGCGTTGAGATCCGTTCTCAGGGGATAGGCAAAGCCGGTGAGGGCAGAGTTCAGGGGAACCCCGTCCATCATCATCAGGATCCGTTTGCCTCCGCCCACACCGCGGATATTGGTGGTGAACCACCAGGACTGGGATCTGCTGCCCCGGTTGTCCAGGCCGGGGATTCCCTTGAGGGCATCCTCCAGGTTATGGGCGGTGGTGCCTTCCAAATCCCTGGCAGTGACCACTTCCACGTCGGCAAAGACTTCGTCGGCGCTTTGGGCCGACCGGGTGGCCGTAACCACCATTTCCCCCAGATCCGCTGACGGTGAGGCTGTTTTAGCCATGGCAGGGGCACACAGGAAGAGCAGGCTCAGGCTCCAAATACCGATGCACTTTTTCAACGTTAACTTGTATTTTTTCATTCCAGATTTCCTGTCGGGTCCGGAATAAAAAAATCCCGAACCCATTTAAATTTAAATAGATCCAGGATGTCCCGATTTTATCCACTGATCCCGAAGATGATTCCTGCCGCGGAAATACACCTCCCCCAAGGTCATGGCAGGTCTTCTGACTTTCGGATCATCCGTCCCCTGCGCCTTCCCATCCCCAGGACAGTGGCTATTGCAGGGGTTGTCCCCGATTACAGCGGCGGGCCCGTCTCCGAATCTCACGGAGTTCCCGATTAAGCTCA
>JAKSBM010000718.1 GCA_022361135.1 Desulfobacterales bacterium
CACCCATTCCCCCCAGGATGCCCAGGTCAACCCCATCACCCTGCCCCTGGGGCTGATCCTCGGGGACCGCCGGGCCGGGGCAAAGATCCTCACCCACACCCGGGTTTTGGATTTTAAAACCCAGGGGAATCGCATCACCGGCGTGACCACCATCCAGGGGGAGCTGGAAGCCGATGTCACCCTCATTGCCGGTGGGGCCCTGTCCGGGGTGCTGGGCCAAAAACTGGACCTGGATTTCCCCATCCGTCCCAGCCGGGGGCAGATCGTGGTCACCCAGGCCACCCGTCCCCTGATTTCCCATTGCATGATTTCCGCCTCCTATATCGCGGCCAAATTTGATCCGGAACTGGCGGCCCGGGCCGGCCAGGGGATTTCCATGGAACAGGCCGACAATGGGAACCTGCTTTTGGGCTCCACCCGGGAGTTTGTGGGCTTTGATCGGAAAAACACCCGGGAGGGGATTAAAGGTATTTTGCGGAAAAGTGCGGCCCTGGTGCCGGCCCTGGGGGAGCTGGACATCATCCGGACCTTTGCCGGTCTGCGTCCCTTCACCCCCGACGGCATGCCCCTGCTGGGGGCGGTGGCCGGATTTGAGGGCCTTTACACCGCCGCCGGCCACGAAGGGGACGGCATTGCATTGTCCCCGGTGACCGGGGCCCTAATGGCCGACATGATCCTGGGCCGTTCCAGCGATCTTATCCAGCGGTTCCAGGGGGAATTCGACCTGTCTGCCTTTTCCCCCAATCGATTTGATCTAAAAGGGGATGGGGAGTCGCCCCGGGAGGATGCCCATGTGTGATGATTTGAGAATTGCTTCGGTGAGCCGGGGCCGTAAATTGGAATTAATGGTGGATGGGAAAGCCATCCCGGCATACGAAGGGGAGACCGTTTTGGCCGCCCTCACCGCCGCCGGCATCCGCCGTCTGCGCTCCGCCCGCCAGAATCCCGGTGCCCCAACCCAGGATCCCGATACCCAGAGCCCCGATACAAAGAACCGGGGTGCCCTCTGCGGCATGGGCATCTGCTACGAATGCCGGGTCACCATCAATGGGGTGCCGGACCAGCGGGCCTGCATGACCCCGGTGGCTGACGGCATGGTCATTGGGACAGGAGACAGCCTATGAAATCAAACCCTCCCATGAAATCCAAGTATGAGGTCATCATCGTGGGTGCGGGCATGGCGGCCCTGTCTGCGGTCCAGGTGTTGGCCCGGGCCGGCGTTTCCGTTCTGGTGGTGGATGAAAATCCCCACGCCGGGGGGCAATTGCTGCGGAAAACCCCGGGCCGAAAAAAATTCTCCCCGGACCGAATGAAGCCCAAGGGTTTTGCCCTGGCCCGGGAGTTGAAAGCATATGCCGCCGACCCGGCCTCGGGCATTGATTATCAGCCCCAATCCAATGTGCTGGGGATTTTTCAGGAATCTCCGGGTCACACGGTCCAGATCCTTTCCAATGAAAAGATCCACGAAATCCAGGGGGAAACCATCCTCCTGGCCACCGGGGCCCGGGAGCGTTACCTTCCCTTCAAGGGGTGGCCCCTGCCCGGGGTCATGTCCCTGGGGGCGGCCCAGATCCTCATGAAAAGTTCCGGGGTCCTGCCGGCCGGGGAAACCCTCATTGCCGGGACCAGTCCCCTGCAGATGGCTCTGGCAACGGAGATCCTTTCCAACGGCGGTCGGGTTTCGGCCATTCTGGATGAAAATCCCCGGCGGGAAAACCTTAATTTTCTGCCCCTGCTCCTGGGAAAGGGGGCCATGGACCATTGGCCCAAGGCCCTGGAAGGGGCCTGGTATACGGCCCGCCTGGCCGCGGCCTGGGTGCCCCACCATTACCGCACCCGCATTAAAGAAGCCCTGGGGGATGGGGCCCTTGAGGCCGTGGTCACCGTGAAAACCGATGCCCAGGGCCGGGCCATCCCGGGCACGGAAAAGACCTGGGAAACCCGGGCCCTGGCCGTGGGTTGCGGTTTTGTCCCCAATGTGGAATTGGCGGTCCAGGCCGGTTGCCGGGTGATCCATGATCCCCACCGGGGGGGCTGGATCATGGAAACCAGTGCCCATCTGGAATCCTCCTGCCCCGGTATTTATGGGGCCGGGGAGATCACCGGGGTGGCCGGGGTGAAAAAATCATATTTGGAGGGGCGCCGGGCCGCCCTGGCCCTGGTGGAAAAATTGGGTAAACCCGGAGACCGGGCCCAGCAGGCCCGGGAAAAATCTGCTTTGGATCATCGGTTGGCGGCCCAGGCCCAATACAGCCGGTTTCTCAACCGCCTCTGCCG
>JAKSBM010000256.1 GCA_022361135.1 Desulfobacterales bacterium
CCTGGAAGCCGGACTGCAAGTATCCGCCACCGCCGCCGCAGCAGAAGTTATTGGAGCGGTTGGGGGTCATGTCGATAAAGTTTTCTTCACCCACTACTGCCTTGACCACATACCGCAGATCTTCGGCAACCGGATCGCCAAAGGTTTTACGGACCAGCTGGCAGGGATCCTGGACGGTGAATTTAATCTTCAGGTCCTTGTTCCAGTCGGAGTTGACCTTGAGTTTGCCTTCACGGATCCATTTGGCATAGTATTCGTAAATGTTTTTAACGTCGAATTCGTGGTCAAGACCATATTTTTTCAGTCCGGCCCGGACTGAGAATGTTACGTGGCCTCATTCGGTGTTTAGGAACGTCTTGGACTTCAAACGATTGGCTTCGTCCACGGACGTGCTGGTGATTTGTTTCCAGGAGTCGTCGTCGGCCAGGAACATGCAATAGTTCTCTCCGGCCCATCCCTTGGTTCCGTATGTCCAATCCGCTCCCACCAGATGAAGGATCTTCCAGAGGGGGACCATTTCATCGGGTTCGGTAACGGGTTCACGTGAGTTTTGGTTCAGGAAGAACTCTGCATCCATTTTACCGATGGGGGCTTTCATGTCGGCGAATTCAGGCTGTGCTTCCTGGTATTCTTCCAATACGTCTTCCACTACAAATTCAAAGTCTTCCTGGTTGGTACCCATGGCCGAGGTGGTTTCATTTTTCAGGGCCATGTCACAGGAACCCAGGATTCCTTTGGGGCGTTCTTCCCTGGGGCGAAGCCCCCTGGCGTTGAAGATCAGCTGGGGAATGTCGATTTGCATGGGACATACGTAGATGCAGCGCATGCACATGGTACACATCCAGGGCCAATCCGATGCGGCGATCTCTTCGTCCATCCCCAGGGCAGCCATGCGCAGGAATTTACGGGGATCCATATCTCCCAGCCCGGTTGCAGGACAGCCCGATGAACAGGCACCACAGGTGAGGCAGGCATTTAAATTGCCGCCTTCGGGGAGGATCTCTTTTACTTTATCCAGAAATGTCTGGTTCTGCTGTCGCTTTCCAAGCTTAATGACAGTTTCTGCCATTTATCCTTCCTTTCAAAAAGGTTAACGGTATTCTGTGGTTCCCAGTGCCGCGTCAACGCCGGTGTACGCAATATTCGGCCGGTCAATTCAGTGCGCGGGATCTGGGGACAACCGGGAATTTGTCTGCCGGGAATTCTTACCCCCTTGTCCGTATGGGAACCGCATCCCAATGCTATCTTAAAATCTGCACCCGGCTTTCCCCATAAGGGAAAGAGCATAATGTATGCCAGGGAAAATCGGGATTTTGAATTCCCTAAAAGCCCATGATTTGAGCAAGTTAATGGAAGGGACCATGTGAAAGGAATGGAAATGGGTAGCACGACCGCGACCATTCCGGTATATAATGGTTTCAGAATTGCTACCTTTTGGCGGCGACAGTTGGGATTTCAAGGGGGAAAGCAGTTAAAAAATGCTTTTCCAGCCCAGGGGGATGGGTTACAATGGGCCGCATTTCATGGCAAAATCGGTGGATAAGCGAAAAATATCATGCAGAGACGGAATTTCATAAAATGTGCAGCCCTGGCCCTGTGGGGCTTACAGACATCGACGCTTTGGGCCAAGCCTGATTCGGATTATCCCCTGGACCATGGGGTGAAGGATCGGTTGGTTAAAAGCCGGTTTTTTAAACAAGCCTATACCGATGACGTGATTCTGCCCCAGGCCCAACAAGAGGTATTGACGGGCTGCCTGGCCCGGTTGAAACGGGTGCAGCGGTATGTGGGGTACGGCAATTTTGCCCTTCTGGGGTTTGACCAGGCCATTTACCTGGCCCGGAATTATAGTCGTATCGGTGCCTTCACCCGGGTTGAATTGGATTTCATGGAGATGATTTTTTACAACCGGGCCGATGCCTATGGCTTCATGGGGGAAAAGCCCATTGAATCCATCACCCAGGAGATTTCCCGCAAAAAAATTAAAAAGATTCCCCGGACCGGGAATTACCTCTATCGGGGGGAGCCTGAAAAGGTCTATGCCAGTATCCTCAAACAGGTGGGCAAAGATGCCGTCCTCACCTCCGGGGTCAGGGGGGTCATGAAGCAATTCCTCCTTTTC
>JAKSBM010000661.1 GCA_022361135.1 Desulfobacterales bacterium
GTTTGAATATTGGGAGGCGGAACATAGGGCTGCCCGGGAGGATGTGGTCCTCATGGACATGAGCTTCATGTCCAAATTTCTGGTCCAGGGCAGGGATGCGGGCAAGATCCTCAACCGAATTTCCGCCAACCAGGTGGACGGCCCGAAGCATACCATCACCTACACCCCCTGGCTCAACCCATCCGGTAAATTGGAGGCCGATCTCACCGTGGCCAAACTGGCCAAGGATAAATTCCTGGTGATGGTCACGGACACCATGCACCGCCATGCCCAAACCTGGCTTGAGCGCCATATCCCGGAAGATGCCCACGCCTTTGTCACCGATGTCACCAGTGCCTATGCCCAAATCAATGTCCAGGGACCCAAATCCAGGGAGCTTCTGACCCGCCTCACCCAAACCGACCTCTCCAATGACGCCTTTCCCTTCCGCCACGTGGAAGAAATCGACCTGGGATATGCCCGGGCCATCTGTGCCCGACTCACCTATGTGGGGGAATTGGGGTATGAACTCTACATCCCCACGGAGCAGGCCCGCCACGTTTACCAGGGGCTGGTGGAGGCCGGGGAAGAATTCAATTTGCGCCATGCCGGCCTCAAGGCCCTGAACAGCCTGCGCATGGAAAAGGGCTACCGGGATTACGGCCACGACATGGACAATTCCGACAATCCCTATGAAGTGGGACTGGGATTCTGTGTGGATCTGGACAAAACCGAAGATTTCCTGGGACGGGCCGCCTGCGAAAAGATCAAAGCAAAGGGCATCCCCCACCGCCGTTTGGCCCAGGTCCTGGTCAAGGATCCCGCCCCCCTGCTCTTCCACGCCGAACCCATCACCCGGAACCAGGAAAAGGCCGGATACGTGCGGTCCGGCTCCTACGGATACACCCTGGGCGGCGCCGTGGGCCTCTTCATGATCGAAACCGGGGACGGCGAAACCGTGGACAAGGCTTACGTGGACGCAGGCAAATGGGAGATCAACATCGCCGGCAAAATCTACCCGGCCCGGGTTTCCCTGGCCCCCCTCTACGATCCGGATCGTGAAAAAATCCTGGGTTAACCACGACCCTGAAGCCCAAGGGCGACAAAATCACCGTGTCCGCCCCAGAATAGAAACCCCGGTCCCCACTA
>JAKSBM010000770.1 GCA_022361135.1 Desulfobacterales bacterium
CCCCCGCCGGACCAGGTCCGTGCCCAGAAGCTGGGTGGTGTCATGGCCGTCGAATTGGATTCTCCCTTCCTTAATGGCCCCGTTTTCCGGCTTGAGCAAACCGGAGATGGCTCTCAGGGTGGTTGTTTTGCCGGCCCCGTTGGTCCCCAGGAGGGAAACGATTCCCCCCTGGGGAACGGAAAGGCTTACCCCCCGAAGCACCTGGATGATGTCGTTGTAAACCACTTCAATATTATTGACTTCCAGCAGGTTTTCCATGGCATCCTTATTATTTGATCATCTTCATGTATTCCGACTGGATGGGGCTGCCCACCTTGCGGAAGGCCTGGTCCCGGACCGAATAGATCTGGAGCATGTCCACCCCGGCCCGGTCCGCCTGGGAGTAGGTTACCGGTCCCATGGTGGTATAGGGCTGGTAGGCATTGGCCCCGTGCATGGCGTTGAGTTCCCGGTAGAGATTTTCCTTATTGATCTTCAACCCCTTGGCCTTGGCCCGGCGGATGGTTTCCACGGTGACCTGGGCCACCATGATGCCGGCGGCATAGTTGTGTGAGTGGGCCGCCTTGACGTCCCGGCCGTAGCGCTGGGCCAGGGCCAATTGCTTTTGGGTGGCCTCCCCGGGTTCCGAGGTCAGGTTAAATGAGCAGGTCCAGAAAAAGCCTTCACAGGCCTTGCCGGCCAGGGCAATGAGGTCGTTGCCCCCGGTGTAATGGGCCCCCAGGAAGGTGAGTTTGCCCTTTTCACCGTATTGGCTTGCGGTGAGGCCCAGCCGGGCACTGTCTTTGAGCATGGTGGCCACCGGGGACTGGACGGTCTGGCAAAGTACATATTGAACTCCCTTGCTCATGAGACGCTTGAGCATGGCCGAGTTGTCCAGATCCTTGCCGTGTTCCACCACCTCAACGATTTCAATGCCAAGGCCTGCGTCCACGGCCTTTTTCACATCCTCGGCCGGGGCCCGGCCAAAGGCGGACGGGTGGACGAACATGGCCACCTTGGGAACTCCCTTCCCATGTTGCTTGGCCACATATTCCCCCAGGACCACCAATTGTTCGGAATAGGAGGCCACGGGCAGGAAGATATAATTGGAATTGTCCGTGTTGCCGGCATGGTAGGAGGCGGGCAGGACCGGGATTTCCTCTTCCTCAAAATCCCGTTTCAGCCCCAGGGTGGAACCGGTGGAATAATTGAGATACAGGACAATGCCGTCGTCCAGGTATTCCTCAAACTTTAGTTTGGTCACATCGGTTTTATACTGGTCGTCCCGGATGGTGCAGGCCACTTGATCCTTCCCCAGGATTCCGGTTTCGTTGGCAAATTTAAAATAATCCTCCACCCCCTTGGCGTAGGGGTTGCCCGCATCGGATGTGGGGCCGGTGATGGCCAGGGAGAGGCCGAGTTTGTAGACCTTGGCCTGGGCCGGTGCCTGGGATACGGCCAGGGTCAGGACCGCCGTAAAGACCATGAAGAGTATCCAGATGGATGTGTGAAGGGATTTGAATTTCATGTCTTTTTCCTCCTTTGTTGGGGTTGGGTCCTTCGGCTCAATACCGGAAGGGCCATAGTTTGGTATAGGATTTTACGATTCTCCACCAATTGGCAATGCCCCGGGGTTCGAACATGAGGAAGAGTACGATGACCAGACCAAAGGTGAGGGGGCGCAGGGCCGTGGCTAGATTCATGCCCGAGGGCAGATATTGTGCGGCGGTTTCGGCCAGATGTTCCACCTGGAGGTCCAGGCATTTGATGGCCACGGGTCCCCAGAAGGCCCCGTTGAGGGTGCCCAGTCCCCCCACAATGGCCATGGCCAGATAGGAGACCGATTCATGGAGGGTAAAGGATTCAAATCCCACCCCCCGGTAGAGATAGGCATGCAGGGCCCCGGCCACTCCGGCGAAAAATCCGGACAGGGCAAAGGCGTAGACCTTGGTCAGTCCCGGGTGCATGCCCATGGCGTCCGCGGCCCGGTCATTGTCCCGCACGGCCATGAGGCAGCGGCCGTACTTGGTCTTGAGCAGGTTGCGGATGCCGAACCCCAGCAGAACCACGCAGACCAGGATGACATAGTACCAGAAAAGATAATGGTCCCGTCGGCCCACCTTGCCCGTGAACCAGAAAACCCGGCCCACGAAAATGGTCTGGCCCTGGTTGAAAAAGGTCATGAAGTTGATGACCCATTGGAAAATCATCTGGAAGGAGAGGGTGGCAATGGCCAGATACAAATGTTTGAGCCGCAGGGCCGGCAGGCCGACCACGGCGCCGAAGCCCGCCCCCACCAGTCCGGAGAGCACGATGAGCACCGGCCAGAAATGGGTGACGATGACGTGGGAATCCCCGATGGTCCGGCAGATGGAGGCCACGGTATAGGCCCCGATGCCCACGAACGCGGCATGGCCGATGGAGATGAGCCCGGC
>JAKSBM010000585.1 GCA_022361135.1 Desulfobacterales bacterium
CAAAGTCGTCACCGCGACCTCTCTTTTCGACGGCCACGATGCTTCCATAAATATCATGCGGCGAATTTTACAGGACACCGGCGCAGAGGTGATTCACATCGGCCATAACCGGTCCGCCCAGGAAGTGGTGGATGCGGCCATAGAGGAGGATGCCCAAGGTATCGCCGTCTCCTCCTACCAGGGTGGCCATATGGAGTATTTCAAATACATGGTGGACATGCTGCGGGAAAAGGGCGCGGCGCACATCAAGATTTTCGGCGGGGGCGGCGGTGTCATCATTCCCTCTGAAATGGATGAGCTTCATGCCTACGGTGTCACCCGGATCTATTCTCCGGAAGACGGTGCCAAAATGGGACTCCAGGGCATTATAAACGATAAGCTCAGGTCCATGGATCATCCCTGCGTGGATTTTGACGCTCTGGATTATGACGGGCTCAACCTTGAAAACAAGCGGGTAACGGCCAACTTTATTTCCGCTGTCCAGGAAGCCTGTGCCCAGGATAAGGGGCAGCTTGACACCATTATGTCCAGGATCAATGAGATGGCGGCCGGCAAGGATGTACCTGTCATCGGCCTTACCGGTACCGGCGGTGCCGGTAAATCTTCTTTGACGGACGAGCTGATTATCCGGATCCTTCGCGATCTTACCGAGGTCAACATCGCCATCATCTCCTGTGACCCCTCCCGCCGTAAAACCGGCGGTGCCCTGCTGGGTGACCGGATCCGGATGAATTCCATTGAATCCGGCCGGGTTTATATGCGGTCCCTGGCCACCCGCCGCTCCCAGACGGAACTCCCCGAGGCCCTGCCCCATGCCGTGGAAGTGGCCAAGGCGGCAGGCTATGACATCGTCATCGTGGAAACCGCCGGTATCGGCCAGGGGGATTCCCGGGTGGTGGACCTGGTGGACATGTCCATCTATGCGATGACCGCTGAATTCGGCGCCCCCTTCCATCTGGAAAAAATAGACATGCTGGACTACGCCGACATCGTGGTGGTGAACAAGTATGAGAAAAAGGGCAGCGAAGATGCCCTGCGGGATGTGCGCAAACAGGTCCAGCGCAATCGTAAGGCCTGGGATACCGATCCCAAGGACCTCCCGGTTTTCGGCACCATTGCCTCCAAATTCAACGACGATGGAATCACCGCCTTCTACCACGGCCTTTTGGACCTCATTGAGGATCGAAAGGGCATCCGGTTTGAGAGCGCCATTCCCAGAACCGACTGCAGGGAAAGTTCTTCCAAGACCATCATCATTCCCGGGGAAAGAACCCGCTACCTGGCGGAAATTTCACAGACCGTACGGGATTACCATAAAGAAACCGAGGCCCAGGCCGACCTGGCCCGGAAACGCTGGCACCTCGCCGAAACCCTGGAGAGCCTGGGGGATGACGGACTGGATGCCCTCAAAGCCGCCGTTTCCGAAGCGGAAAAACTGGTGGCCCCGGAAACCGATACCCTGATCCAGGATTTTGAAACCTGTACCGAGGCCTTTGACCAGGAAGAATATGTCTACCGGGTCCGGGATAAGGAATTCAGGCTGCCCCTGTATACGGAATCCCTTTCCCACTCCAAGATTTCCAAGATTGCCACCCCCAAATTCAAGGATCCCGGAGAGCAGTACACATGGATGCGCAAGGAGAACTTTGCCGGGAATTTCCCTTACACCGCAGGTGTTTTCCCCCTGAAACGGGCCGACGAAGATCCCACCCGCATGTTTGCCGGTGAAGGGGGACCCGCCGATACCAATGCCCGGTTCCGTCTACTCTCCTCGGCCTATCCGGCCAAGCGGCTCTCCACGGCCTTTGACTCGGTTACCCTTTATGGATTCGACCCGGACCGCCGGCCCGATATCTACGGTAAAATCGGCACCTCCGGTGTTTCCATCTGCACCCTGGAGGACGTGAAGGTCCTTTACTCCGGCTTTGACCTCTGCGCCCCCAATACCTCGGTGTCCATGACCATCAACGGGCCTGCCCCCATGATGCTGGCCATGTTCATGAATACGGCCATTGCCCAGCAAAAGGATGCCTTTGTGGAAGACAAGGGGCGGGAACCCAATGATGGGGAAATGGCTGAGATCAAGGCCTTTGCCCTCTCCAACGTCCGGGGCACGGTCCAGGCCGACATCCTCAAGGAAGACCAGGGCCAGAATACCTGTATCTTTTCCATTGAGTTTGCCCTGAAGATGATGGGGGATATCCAGCAATACTTCATTGAAAACCAGGTGCGCAACTTCTACTCCGTTTCCATTTCCGGCTATCACATTGCCGAAGCCGGGGCCAATCCCATCACCCAGCTGGCACTGACCCTGGCCAACGGCTTCACCTATGTGGAGTATTATCTGTCACGGGGTATGGACATCAATGATTTTGCACCTTCCCTGTCTTTCTTCTTCTCCAACGGCATGGATCCGGAATATACGGTCATCGGCCGGGTGGCCCGCAGGATCTGGGCCGTGGCCATGAAGTATAAATACGGTGGAAACGAAAAGGCCCAGAAGCTGAAATACCATATCCAGACCTCGGGGCGCTCTTTGCATTCCCAGGATATCCAATTCAACGATATCCGCACCACCCTCCAGGGGCTGTGCGCCATCTATGACAATTGCAACAGCCTGCACACCAATGCATTTGACGAGGCCATCACCACCCCGTCCGCCGAATCCGTGCGCCGGGCCCTGGCCATCCAGCTCATCATCAACCGGGAATGGGGCCTGGCCAAGAATGACAATCCCCTCCAGGGATCCTTCATCGTGGACGAGCTCAC
>JAKSBM010000896.1 GCA_022361135.1 Desulfobacterales bacterium
ATGAATAAAGTTTGCGATTAATCGGAGTTATCCCATGACGGAAACGGGCCTTTGGGACCCAATGGAATCAACACATTGAAATGGAAAATTGGGAGAGATCCAGGCAGGATTCCCACTGGGGCAACCGGGGCTCGGGCCCCTGGATGCGAAGCCGGGGGGCATCCCCCTGGGCCAGCCCATTGATCAGCACCCACAGGTGGGTGTCGCCCCAGAACCGGGGCGGGGTATCGGCCCGGGCCACATGATCCTGGAGTTCCAGGGGGGTACGGCATCCCCGGGCCACCCCATCCAGAATCAGGTTTTGAAGACGGCCCAATCCGGTTTCCGGGTATTCCGCCAGCCAGCGGGCGGCCGCCCCGGGGAGGGGAGGCAGGGGGCATGGACCTTCATTGGCCAGGCGGGTTAAGGCCGTCCGATCCTTCAGGGCAAAGGCCTGGTCGGCCCGGTGGGCCAGTTGGAATAACGCCCCGTGGGCCCGGCGGCGCAGGGGATAGACCGAGGCCAATTCTTCGGGTGTCATCTGCCCCAGTCCATGGAAGGGGAGGATCCCGGGAAAGGATTCCAGGCAGATCCATTCCACCCGGCGGGCCGTCACCCGCCCTTGATCCGGGTCCAGGCAGGCCAACAGATGGACCAACATGGAAAGGTCGAAGAGGCAGGCATCGAACCAGAGGACCACGGGGGTGGCGGGGTCCAGTTCCTCCAAAATTTGATACTGGGATGCCAATTCATTTTCCACAAAGCCCCGTTCCAGGCCGCCGGCGGTGTAATCTTCCAGGAAACGGGCCCGCTGGGATATGAGATCCCGATCCGGCCATCCCGCAGTCCGGGGCCCCAGGTAAAGCAGGTCGTGCCAGACCATGATCCGGCCGGGGAGACCGGCCTGTTTCAATTGGCCGGCAGCGATATCACCACCGATGATGTGCAGGGGGAAACTCATGTGCCCTGTTTTTTCCCCTTCATCTCAATGTACCAATCATCCTCCCCGTAAATATCATCCATGCAGGAAGGACAAAGGCTGTGGCTGAACAGGGCCGTGGAATGCTGTTCAAAATAATTCTCCAACCGGTTCCAATAGCCCTTGTCGTCCCGGATTTTCTTACAGGAGGAACAGATGGGAATCAATCCGCCCAGGGTTTTCACATCCTTGAGGGCTTTGTTAAGCTTTTGGATAAGCTTTTCCCGCTCCAGTTCCACCAGTTTCCGATCGGTAATATCCTTATGGGTACCGATGCTGCGAACGGGTTTCTCCGCTTCGTTCCAGGCAATGACCTTGCCCCGGCCCAGGATCCAGCGATATTCTCCCCCCTTGGCCCGGAGCCGGTACTCCATGGTCCAAACATTATTTACCCGGATCTGATCCAGGATCTTTTTCTCGGCCCACTCCCGGTCGTCGGGGTGGAGGAGATTGAGCCAGGTTTCCCGGCAGGCCGGCAGCTCATAGGGCTCGTAGCCCAGCATGGTGTAATATCTGGGGCTGAAATAAATTTCCCCGTTTTGGGTATCCACATCAAAGATGCCGTCATTCACCGCCTCAATGGCCAGGCGGGTGCGCTCTTCATTGGCCCTTACCCTGGCCAATTCATTCTTCAACTCTTTGATATGGAAGGTCAATTCCTCATAGCTCGGCTTTGATTCCATCCTGCACCTTTCCCTTGGCGGCCCGGCAGGGCCATTGTACTAATCCCGAGCCAGTTCCTGGGCTTCGCTGATGCAATACATCAAATGCCGGGGGGATTTGGCATCTCCAATGGGATGAAAGGAAGCCCCGGACCCCTTTTCAAGGGCCTTGGCCTCCCGGACCGACTGGTGTTTCTCGGAAATCACCACGGTGTCATATCCCTCCAGAAAATAATCCTCTCCCTGGGATTTGAATTGAACCCCATCCGGGGTAAAGGTGTGGATTCCCACCTTTTTGTAAAGTTGGACATTCCCCGCCTTCAATCGCTCACGCAGATAATAGCGATCGTTGGAGGACATCTCTTCAGCAAAGCTCTTCTTCCGATTCAGGACAACGACTTCCTTGCCCTGATCGGCCAGGTAATCGGCCGTGATTAGACCACTCATGCCCCCCCCCAGGACAATGACCCGTTTTCCGGTCTCCTGGGCACCCGAGAGGACATCCACATTGGTCACCAACTCCATTCCTGTTTTAAACAATCCTTTGATCACCGGCATATCCGGCATGGACCCGGTGGCCAAAACCACCTGATCCGGCTGAACCGCGTCCAGCACCGATTCAGACAGGGGGGAATCAAAGGAAATTTCCACCCCCAATCGATCCAATTCCCGGCGGAAAAACCCCAGGATATCGCCCAATTCTCCACGGCCCGGGGCCTTGGAGGCCAGCCCCAGAAGGCCGCCGGTGTGGGTACCGGCTTCACAGACCATGACCCGGTGACCCTGGAGGGCAAACTCCCGGGCCGCGGCCATGCCCGCCGGACCGGCACCGGCCACCAGCACCCGCCGGGAATCGGGGCGCTGGGCATCCTTGAGTTTATATTCCCGGCCCACATCCGGATTCACCACGCAGGAGCCGGGTTCCTTGGCCAGGACCGCATGGATACAGCCCAGGCAACAGCCCACACAGGGACGAATCTCATCCACCCGCCCCTGGGACGCCTTTTCCGGGTAGTGGGGATCGGCAATGACCGAACGCCCCAGGGCTACCATATCGGCCCGGCCCTCCTGGAGGATCTGGTCGGCATGGGCGGGATCCTTGATCCGTCCCACCGTGATCACCGGAATATTCACCCGGGCCTTCACGGCCTCGGCCAGATGGACAAAACAGCCGTGGGGGGTATACATGGAAGGGATGGTCAATTCGGTGGAGCCATAGACCCCGCCGCTGATATGGAGATAAACCACCCCGGCCGCTTCCAACTGGGGAGCCAGGCGCAGGGTATCCAACAGCTCCCAGCCATTCTGGATATAATCGTTACCATTGATGCGCAATCCCACGGGGAAGTCCGGACCGGCCTTGTCCCGGATCTGTTCAATGATTTCAAAGAGAAAGCGGGTACGATTTTCAAAACTGCCCCCGTATTCATCGGTGCGGACATTGGAATTGGGGGCGAGGAACTGGTTGATGAGGTAGCCGTGGGCCCCGTGGATTTCGATGAAATCAAAGCCCGCCTCCCGGCAACGCCGGGCCGATTCTCCAAAACAGGCGGCCAATTCATGGATTTCCTCCACCTCCAGGGCGCGAACCTCCCCCTTGACCACGGCCGGTGCCGGGATGGCGGAAGGGGCCACCTTTTCCGGCAGATAGGACTGGCGGCCGCCGTGCATGAGCTGGACCCCGAATTTCACCCCGTGGGGTTTCACCCGGGAAACCATTTCCCGGAGACCGGGGATGCACGAATCGTCGTACATCTGGGGCAGATCGGGCAATTCCTGGCCACCGGGGTGGACACTGCCCCCCCCCCACCAGCATCATGCCCACGCCGCCCTTGGCGCGTTCCACAAAATATTCAATCAATTGGTCGGTGACATGGCAGTCTTCATCCACACCAAAATTGATGCTCATGGCCGACATGAGCAGGCGATTTTTTACATTCATATTCCCGATTTGAATGGGAGAGAAAAGATGGGAAAAATCCGGACGTGACACTTCGTTCGTTTCAGGTGCTGCTTGGGAACCAATGGAATCGGTCAACATGGAGAGCGCCCCCTATATGAAAGTCAGTTTTTCAGATGATTTTTGGCCTTCAATATAGGCGAATCAGTTCATATTATTCAAGTTTTTTCTTTGTTCAGGGCCTTGAAAGTCCCCCTGAAACCGCTGGATCTGCGATGTCGGTCAGCAGCTTTGCCAATAAATTTTCAAAGGCCAGCCGAATTTCTTTCTTTTTCCATCCCTTGCCCCGGATAACGGCGTTAAAATACCGGGTGCAGATTTTCCGATCCTCCCGGGAGAGGCGTGAGGTGATGCCCTGTTTCCCCTGATCCCCGGAAACCGGGGCATCATCCCGCCGGCCGTGGGGCCGGGACATGACCAGGCCATAGTAGAGCAATGCCCGGTCCAGGAGGATGAAAAAGAATTGGAGATCCTTGCTGGGCCCCACCTGGACCCGGTCTCCGCCCAAACGCCGTCCCAGTACCGATTCCGCGGCAAATCGCCGGCCGCCCCAGACAGCGGAGCCCGCTCCGATAATCCCCCCCAGGGTGGTGAACACCCCGAAGCTGAGGCCATGGGCCGCCACATCGGCCACCACGCCCATGGACCCGCCCATGACAGCGCCGGCCGCCGCCAGCTGCCCCGGGGTCAACCCCAGCAGGGCCCAGGTCTTTTTGGAAAAGAGATCGTGGCGGAGCAAGGTGTCCCCGGGCAGATCCACCTGGAAAAGGGTATGGCGATAGAGACGACGGATCTGCTCAAACAACGCCGCTTCCATCCCCCGCAATTCCCCGGCATAATCCCGGGTCAATTTTTCCCGGATCCGGGCTTCGTCCCCGGATGAATCCAGCCGCCGGGACAGGGAAAAGGCCAAACTCTTTTCCACCCCATGGAGGATGAGATTACAGGCGGTGCGATTCCGGTGTTCCCAATCGGTGCGAAAGGCGAGGATCACCCGTTCCAGTGCCGGTTCCCAGTTCTGGTCCATGGATTTCAAACTCTCCAGCATGCGGATCCGTTCCCCGAAATCCGCCGTGTTGGAATTGAAGACCCGGATGGCGTTAAAGTGCATGCCGAATTCCCGGCGCCATTCCGCCACATGATCGGCGCCTCCGCCCTTGGCATTGATCACGGCCATGCGGGGCCGTCCGGTGAGGCGGAGGATTTCCATCTCCGCCAGATCGTCGGGCCGCACCGGCCGGGAGCCGTCCACCACATAGATGATCCCCGCCCCCCGGGCCACGGGGCCCAAAAGCTCACATTCGTCGCAGAAAAAGGGATCGGACTTAAAGGTGTTAATGAAGGTCTCCACCATCTGGTCCGCCGGTCCCGTGTATTTCCGGAACCAATCCAGGGTTTGGCGGGGGGTTTGGAAACCGGGGGTGTCCACAAAGCGAATGATTTCCCGGCCGTGGATTTCCACGGTATAGGTCCCGGACACCGTGGTTTCCCCGGGAACGGGGGAAATCCCAATGGCATCATTTTCCGTTAAGGTGGACACCACCGATGACTTGCCTTCGTTGGGATGGCCCACCACGGCAAATTCAGGAATGGGCAATGGCTGTTCCAGATCCGACATCATACCTCCACACGCACCACCCGGAGAAGGGGATCCCCCAGGGCATTGATCTTTTCTTCCCAGACCCGGGCATTGACATCATCCCCGGCGATGGCCTGGCTTTCCCGCTCCGGTCCCTGGCAGAGGAGGACCCAGAGTGGGGCATCCAGCCGGCTGCGCAATTGACTGATATAAAAAAGCAGACCCCGGATGGGGGGCTGCCAGACTTCCTGGAGGAGAATCACCGGGCCGGAACAGTCCTCCAGCCGGGGGGCCAATGCCCGGGCATCGGCGTCTTCATCCAGGTCAATGGCAACCAAGGCCCCCTCCAGGTGAAATTGTTGGGCAATCAGGGAAACCATGGTCTCCCCCGGGGGCCCCTCCCAAATCTCGGCCGGAGCCAGGACCAGGGCGGGAATCAAACCGGCATCCCCGGCCCCAGTGGATTCCGAAACCCGGGGCTCTGCCGGATCTTCATCCCCATGGACCGGGTCAAGGTCCCGGGGGTCTGCCGTTGACCTTGGTCCAGGGACGGCATTTTCCCTGGGCCGGGGCGGAGTCACCGGGGTTTCCCGGAATCGAATTTCCACCTCCGGGGACTGCATCCGGCCCAGAAGTTGACGGAATTCCGGCCGGGTCAAATCAAATTGCCGGCGGGACGCCATTCCGGCCCAGGCTCCGGCCAGAACCAGGACCAGGCGGGGCAGGACATTGTAAACCAAGAGGGAAAAACAGAGGAAGGGCCACCAGGAGACCAAATCCGCCGTGGCCAGGGTGTCCAATCCCTCCTTGAGGATGATCCGGGAGCCGCTGATCTGGGCCAGGCCGGGGTGGGCCCAATCCGGCACCATCCAGGACCAGGGGGCGGCAATTAAAGCCACCAGATCGTGGACCCCTTGGGGGGAGGTGACCAGGGTGGACTGCCATCCAAAGGCCAGGTCCGACACCGCCACCTTCACCAGGGTTCCCCCCAGCATGCCCAGGGAAAGCCCCAGGCCAGCCAGGCCCGACAATTGGAAAAGGCTCCAGAACAACGGGGTTGACGGTTCCAATCCCTGGAGGGCGGGTCCCGCGTCCCCCTTGACCCGCCCCAGGCGGGCCATGGCGCCGGAAACCAGGGCCGTGGTCCAGGGAACCGGCCGGGTGCGCCCCCGGAGCCCCCGGTAGAAAACCCGGACTCCCGCCATGGAAAAGACCAAGGGAACCAGGACAAAAATCAGGAAAAAGAGGGCCACATTCACCGGGGTACTCCCGTGGTAGGCCAAAAAGGAAAAAGCAAAGAAAAATCCCAACCCCAGGCCCAGGGACAGGAAAACCAGGGCGGCCATACGGGCGCACCGGGTGAAGGCCCGGCCCGGCAGGGCGTCCAATCCGGAAGGACCGGCATGGGCCAATTCCAACAGCCGTCGCAGTTCCAACCAGGAAAAGATCAAATCCGATTCATCCAAGGGAGGGGCATCATGGGGCCGGGAGGCGGTGATTTCCTTATGAATTTCCCGGTCCCGTTCCAGGAGGGATTGCCGGTCCACACCCGGGGCAAGGTCCCGGGCCATGAAATATTCCAAATCCAAGAGGTCTGTAAGTCGCGGTGCCATAGCCATTTTTAACAAATCACTGCATTTTCCACAATTGCCCGGGAGAATTCATCCAACAGGGCGGAGCTGAGATTCCACCGGTGCCAATACAGATCCACCCCCAGGCTGCCCTCGGGGGACAGGGGGATCAAGGCACCGCTTTCCAGATCCGCCCGGGCCTGGTGCCGGGGGACCATGCCATAGGCCAGTCCGTGGACAACCATGTCCACAAAGGCTTCGGAAGAAGGCACATAGTGAATGGGAAACGGGGGAATCCCCCCCCGCCCCCACAGGGATCGAAAATAGCGGTGGTGGAGGTCGTCCTTACGGTTGAAAATCACGGCCGGGGCCTGGGCGGCATGGTCCGGGGTCACCCCTTGGGGGAAATAGCGCCGGGCAAAATCGGGGCTGGCCACCAGATCATAATACATGGTTCCGATGAAGGCCACCCGACACCCCTGGACCGCGGTCTTCTCCGATGAGATGCAGCCGGCCACTTCCCCGTCCCGGAGCAATTGGTGGGTCTCGTCCTGGTCGTCCACCTTCAGGTCCAGGACCACGGGATGGGAATCCAGAAATCCCCGCACCGCCGGCAGGAACCAGGTGGCCAGACTGTCGGCGTTGATCCCCACGGAAAGC
>JAKSBM010000153.1 GCA_022361135.1 Desulfobacterales bacterium
TCCATGCCACGGCCGTGGCCGGATATCTGCTCACCAATTTCCCGGATCTGGCATGTTTCAAGGCCCTAGCGTCCTCGGACCTGCCGGAATCCTCCCCCCCCCTGGTTCCGGGACAAGCCATGGCCCTTTCCCTGGTAAAATTTCTGGAAACAAAGGAAATCCCCGGTCGGCTTCTTCTGCCCCTGGCCGGACCAGATATCCATGCCGCCGTCCCCGGAAACCAACAGGGGAAAAAGGCCCTGGCCCTGATCCAGGACCTGTTCAATGACCTCTACCGCCTCTCCCGGGGACGCATTCCCCGGGGACCGGCCGACCTGGAACCCCATGAGGAGGTGCCCCATGCAATGTCCTGATTATTATGAATTCTCCTGCCGGGGCCATCTGGTGGCCGGCCACCAGGCCCTGGAAAAAATTCCGGGCCTGCTCTCGGGCATGGGGACCCAGCGCCCCATGGTCCTCACCGATGCCGGGGTCAAGGGAGCCGGACTCCTGGACATTCTCATCCAGTCCCTGTCCGGAGGACTCACCCCGGCTGCGGTGGAGGATGAGGTGCCCCCGGATTCCGACGTGACCCGGGTCAATGAATTGGCCGCCATCTACCGGGCAAAGGAATGCGACAGCCTCATCGCACTGGGAGGCGGTTCCGTACTGGACACGGCCAAGGGAATCAATATCCTGGTCTCGGAAGAGGGAGACGACCTCATGGCCTTCACCGGGGCAGGTGCCCTGAAGCGCCCCCTAAAACCCCTCATTGCCGTTCCCACCACCGCCGGAACCGGCTCCGAGGTTACCCTGGTGGCGGTCATCGCAGACCATGCCAACCACCGGAAGCTGGCCTTCATGTCCACCTTCCTCCAGCCCGATGCCGCAGTGGTGGATTCCCGCATGACCCTGACCCTGCCCCCCCACGTCACCGCCCAGACGGCCATGGATGCCCTGAGCCATGCCGTGGAAGCCTGCTACGGCCTGGCCCAGAACCCCATCAGTAAACACCATGCATTCTCTGCCATTAAAGGCATCCGTAAAAACCTGGTCCATGTGGTAAAAAATCCCGGGGACAAGGAAGGACGGCTGGCCCTGGCCACGGCCGCCACCCTGGCCGGTGCCGCCTTTTCCAACTCCATGGTGGGCATGGTGCATACCCTGGGCCACTCCGTGGGCGGGGTCTGCGGTGTCCCCCACGGCACCTGCATGGCCATCCTTCTGCCCTATGGCATGGCCTACAACGCCCCCCGGGTGGAAGCGGAACTGGGGGAACTCCTCCTCCCCCTGGCCGGCAGCCGCACCTACACCCAAACCCCGAAGGAACAGCGCCCCAAACAAGCCGTGGAAACCGTCCGCCAACTCAACCAGGCCTTGCATGGGGCCACCGAAGGCCGTCACCCCACATGCTTCAGGGAATGCCGCACCCCCGACGGCCGCCCGGCCGTTCCCCGGGAAAAAATCCCGGACATCGCAGAGATGGCATTGGGGGACGGCAGCCTCATGTACAACCCCGCAGACTTGGACAAAAACGATTTCATCACCGTCATGGAAGCGGCCTGGGAAGGCCGTCCCCTGACCCGGGAGACCCGCACATGAACATGGATAACAGATGCAAAGGCTATATGGGAAAAATCATGGACGTGGACCTGACCACGGGAAAAATCCAAATCCGCGAGGTGGCGGACACGGTCTATGATCATTTTTTATCGGGCATGGGTTTGGCCGCCCACATCCTCTACCGGGAAATCCCCGAGGATGCAGATCCCCTGGGGCCGGACAATGTCCTGGGATTCGTCTCCGGCCTGCTCACGGGCACCGGGGCCCTCTTTGCCGGCCGCTGGATGATCACGGGCAAATCCCCCCTGACCCGGGGCTGGGGCGAAGCCAATTGCGGGGGAAGCTTTTCCCCGGCCATCAAGCGCTGCGGTGTGGACGGAATCTTCTTCCGGGGCACAAGCCCGGAACCGGTGTATCTCCTTGTGGATCCCTCGGGCCCCCGGCTGGAACCAGCCAACGACTACTGGGGCCGGGACACCATTGAAACCGAAACAGACCTTTTGGAAAAATACCCCGGGGCCAAGGTGGCCTGCATCGGACCGGCCGGGGAGCACCAAAGCTACATGGCCGGGGTGTCCACGGACAAAGGGCGCATGGCTGCCCGCTCCGGCTTGGGGGCGGTCATGGGATCCAAAAACCTCAAGGCCCTGGTCCTCAACGGCAAACAACGCATCCATCCCCACAGCCGGGAACGGATCAAAACCCTGAGCAAGGGCTGCAACAAATGGGTCCAATTCCAGCCCCCCTTTGTGCCCGGTTTCCTCACCCCCCTGGTGGGGGCCCTCATGCGAATCATGCCCTGGGCCGCCACCCAGGACGGCCTCCTTTATAAAATCCTGCTGCGGAAATGGGGCACGGTATCCATGAACCAGATGAGCGTGGAAATGGGGGACTCCCCCATTAAAAACTGGAAGGGAAGCAGTGCGGACTGGGGAATTATGAAAAACCGCACCTCCAATCCGGACCGGTACACGGCCCGGGAGGAACGCAAATTCCACTGCTATTCCTGTCCCCTGGGCTGCGGCGGCATCTGCAGTCTCCCGGACAAAACCGATCCCGCCCTCAAGGCCCGGGCCCGGGAGACCCACAAGCCCGAATACGAAACCGTACTCTCCTTTGGCGGATTTGTCATGAACACCGACACCGACCTCATCTTTGAAATCAATGAAATCGTCAACCGGGCCGGCATGGACACCATTTCCGCCGGCAATGCCGTGGCCTTTGCCATGGAATGCTGGGAAAAGGAAATCATCAAACCGGCCCAGACCGGCGGGGTGGCATTGGAATGGGGCTCGGCCGAGGCCATCCGCTTTTTGGTGGATGCCATGGTCCAGGGTGAAGGATTGGGCAGAATCCTCCAGAACGGGGTCAAGGCCGCGGCCGAAGAGCTGGGGAATGAAGCCAAAGCCCATGCCGTCCATGCCGGAGGCCAGGAAATGGCCATGCACGACGGCAGAAACGATCCCGGCTTTGCCCTCCACTACGGGGTGGAACCGGCTCCGGGCCGCCACACCTACGGGGCGGGCCTTTATTACGAAATGTACCAGCTCTGGAAAAAAATAAAGGGACTGCCAAATCCCGGACTTTTCCACTCCAAAAACAGCCGGTATACCGACCCGGCCGACCACGCCAAAAAGGGAAAGGCCAACAGCGAATTTGTCAATGTCATAAACGGATCCGGCCTCTGCCTCTTTGGGGGATTCCTGGGCACGGAACGCTTGCCCGTCTTCGACTGGCTCAACGCCGCCACCGGCCGAAACCTCACCCCGGACCAATATCTGAAAATCGGCACCCGGATCCAAACCCTGAAACAGGCCTTCAATATCAAGCACGGCATCCGCCCCATGGACAATAAACCCAGCCCCATCGCCATAGGGGAACCGGCCCAGGACAAGGGGGCCAACAAGGGACGCACCGTGGACCTGGAAGAAATGATGAAGGAGTACTGGGACCTCTTCGGCTGGGACCGTGACACCGGCATCCCCACCCAGGACCAGATCACCACCGTCACCCGGATTTCATAAAGGAATAAACATGACCCATCATATTACCCAAGACTGCACCGGTTGCACGGCCTGCACCACCCTCTGCCCGGCCCAGGCCATTGAAGGTTCAAAAAAAGAAGTCCACCACATCCTGGGGGACCGCTGCCTGGACTGCGGGGCCTGCGGACGCATCTGTCCGGCCAATGCCGTGGAAGATGCCTTTGGCACCCGGATCCCAAAACAGCCCCGAAGGCGCTGGCCCAAACCCGAATTTGATCTGAAGGCCTGCGCCTCCTGCGGCATCTGCCTGGACGCCTGTCCGGTGAAGGCATTGGACACCGACCTCATGGTGGTCCGGGACGTCCATGCCTATCCCTGGCTGGCCCGGCCAAAGGCCTGTATCGGATGCGGCTTCTGCGCAGTGGAATGCCCGGTGGATGCCGTCACCCTCACCCCCCCGGAAACGGTAAAGGCCTGATCCATGGCCAAAACCACCCGAGGCACCAAGGCCGACAACCGAAAAAAGATCCTGGCCGCCGCCCGGACCCTCATTGCAAAAAACGGGGTGGAGAAAACCAGTCTGGCCATGATTTCCCGCCACTCCGAAATCTCCAAGGGCACCCTATACTATTATTACGCCTCCAAGGCCGAACTGGTTTTTGACATCACCGACCGCCACATGGATAAAATCACCCGGGACATCCTTAAAACCGATGCCCCGGCCCCCCAATCCACCGAACCCGGGCTGGACATCCCCCGGTTCAAGGCCCTGCTGGAAGCCTATTTTAAAATCATCCTGGCCTCCCGGACCCGGTCCCGCCTCCACCTTTACCTCATCCGGGAGGCCATGGCCGGAAACCAGGAACTCAGGAAACGCTTCCAGGCCACCTACGCCCAATGGTTCACCCTCATCGACCAGACCCAGACCCGCCACCTTCCCCCCACCCCCCGAATCCGGCTCA
>JAKSBM010000966.1 GCA_022361135.1 Desulfobacterales bacterium
ACTTTTACAGTCCCCAACCGCATGGACTTCATCAACATAACGCCGCAAGTTGAAGAGGTTTTGAGAGAAAGCGGCATCAGCGAGGGTCTTCTGCTCTGCAACGCCATGCACATTACGGCCTCGGTCTTTATCAACGATGATGAATCCGGCCTCCACCACGACTATGACAAATGGCTGGAAAAGCTGGCTCCCCATGCCCCGGTGGATCAATACCACCATAATGTGGGGGAGGACAATGCAGACGCCCACATGAAACGGCAGATCATGGGCCGGGAGGTGGTGGTGGCCGTCACCGACGGGGAGTTGGATTTCGGAACCTGGGAGCAGATTTTTTACGGAGAGTTTGACGGTCGCCGGAGGAAACGGGTCCTGGTGAAAATCATCGGGGAATAGGGGGAAAGATGCGCATTTTACTGGTTGAAGATGATGAGAAGATTGCCGCCTTTGTGGAAAAGGGGCTGGTATCGGCAGGATTTGCTTTGGATGTGGCCCGGGACGGGGTCCAGGGATTTGACATGGCCTTTGACAACACCTATGACACCTTGATTGTGGACATCATGCTGCCGGGCATGGATGGGTTCGAACTCATCCGCAAGGTGCGGGAGCATGGCCAGAACACCCCCATCATTGTGCTGTCGGCCCGGGGCCGGGTGGATGACCGGGTCCGGGGGCTGGAAGCCGGGGCCGACGATTATCTGACCAAGCCCTTTGCCTTTTCCGAGCTCTTGGCCCGGGTCCAGGCCCTGATCCGCCGTGCAGGCCATGTTACCGATCCCGTGGCCCTGAACTACGAGGACCTTTCCCTGGACATTGTGAAGCGCCAGGTCAAGCGGGGGGAGAATCCCATTGATCTCCAGCCCCTGGAGTTTTCCCTTTTGGAATATCTGTTGCGGAACCGGGAGCGGGTGGTTTCCAAAACCATGATCATGGAGCATGTCTGGAATTACAGCTTTGATCCCATGACCAATGTGGTGGAGGCCCGGATATGCCGCCTTCGGGACAAGGTGGACAAAGGGTTCCCCACCAAATTGATCCATACGGTGCGGGGGGCGGGATATGTCCTTAAAAAACAGGATTCCTAGATTTTTCAGGAGCATTGCCTACCGGCTCACCCTCTGGTATGCGGGGATCTTTTCCATTTCTTCCTGCGTGGCCTTTGGTCTCTTTTATTACCTCACGGCCCAGACCCTCCAAACCCAGGTGGACCATGACCTGGTGGAAAAGGCGGGCTATTTTCGGTCGGTGATCCAGCGCAACGGCCTCATGGGTGCCAGTAAACTGGCCGTCATCGAGGCCCAGGCCGCCGGGGAAAAATTGATCTTCTTTCGACTCCTTTATCCCTCGGGGGAGGTCTTTGCCTCCTCCCACATGTCCTATTGGAAGGATGTGGGGGTGAACCGAACTGCCCTCAATGCCGTGATCAACAACCCCAATGCCCCGGTCTATGAAACCTTGCAGGTGGGCAGGGATCGGCAAAAGGCCCGGGTGCTCTATGCTGCCATGGGCAGGAATGTCATCCTCCAGACCGGCATTGCCATGGTTTTTTCCACCAAGTTCCTCCATGCCTTTAAGATCGTTTTCATTGTGGTCATGGGGTTTATTGTTCTTTTTTCTGCGGTGTCGGGCTGGTTTCTGGTGCGCAAGACCCTGGCCGGGGTGGATTCCATGACCCGGACCGCCCAGAGCATTTCTGGGACCAATCTGGAGGAACGGGTACCTGAAACCGGAAACAAGGATGAGCTGGACCTCCTGGCCCAGACCTTCAACCGGATGCTGGACCGCATCGAAACCCTGATCAAAAGTATCCGGGAGATGAGTGATAACATCGCCCATGACCTCAAATCCCCCATCACACGGATCCGGGGCTTTGCCGAACTCACCCTGGTCCAGCGCTCCAGCGTGGATGATTACCGATCCATGGCCTCCAATACCATTGAGGAATCCGATCGCCTTTTGGACATGATCAACACCATGCTCATCATCTCCCGGGCCGAAGCCGGGGAGGGGGATTTTGCCTTCAGCCGCCTGGATATTTCCGCCATGGTGGACGAAGCCTGCGATCTGTTCAAACCCGTGGCCGAAGACATGGGCCTTTATTTCAGTGAAGAAGTGACGCCGGGGTTGATGGTTTCTGCCGATGAGAAAAAAATCCAGCGGGCTTTTTCCAATCTTCTGGACAATGCCCTGAAGTATACCCCGGCCGGGGGAAGTGTGGCGGTCCATGTGGGGCTGAGCACCGACAACATGGTGGAAATCCGGGTAACGGACACCGGACCCGGCATCGAACCGGACAGCCTGGAGAAGATCTTTGATCGATTCTTCAGGGCCGAATCCTCCCGCACCAGTCCGGGCACGGGCCTGGGGTTGAGTCTGGCCCGGACCATTGCCCGGCAGCACCGGGGGGATGTTCTGGTGGAAAGCCGCCCCGGGGAAGGGGCTTGTTTTATCCTTAGATTACCAATTTGTAATCCCGCGGTTATATAAAGGTCATATTGGGGTATTATGATGCAGGATATGATAAATTGTTGATGCACACACACCAAAAGTAATACCCCTTATTAAGGAGAAGACAATAATGAGACATTTGCAAAAAGCTGTATTATCGGTTTTTATTGTCGCCTTTGCCGCCCTGCCGGCCATGGCGGCCACCCGGATGATTCCGGCCACATTTTCTGAACTGGCGGAAATGGCCAAACCCGGGGTCGTGAATATCCAAACATCCAAAACCATCCAGGGCGGAGGCCGGGTGTTCCGTCATTTCTTCGGCAGCCCCTTTGGGGGTCGGGAGGGATTTGAAGATTTCTTCAACCAGTTCGGCGGCCAGCCCCAGTCCCGCAAGGAACAGAGCCTGGGCTCCGGTTTCATCATTTCCAAGGACGGATATATTGTCACCAATAACCACGTGATCAAGGATGCCGACAAGGTCAAGGTCATCCTCCATGATAATAGTGAATACGATGCCAAGGTCATCGGCAACGATCCCATGACCGACCTGGCATTAATCAAGATCAAGGCCAAGGATCTCAAGCCTTTGAAATTCGGTAAATCCAGCGATGCCAAGGTGGGCTCCTGGGTGGTTGCCATCGGTTCCCCCTTTGGCCTGGAACAAACCGTTACCGCAGGTATCATTTCCGCCAAAGGCCGCATCATCGGCTCCGGCCCCTACGATGATTTCATCCAGACCGATGCCTCCATTAACCCGGGTAATTCCGGCGGCCCCCTCTTGAATATGGAAGGGGAGGTCATCGGCATCAACACCGCCATCATCCGTTCCGGCCAGGGCATTGGCTTCGCCATTCCTTCGGACATGGCCGTGGGCATCATTGACCAGCTCACGGAGAATCAGCAGGTATCCCGGGGCTGGATGGGGGTTGCCATCCAACCCATTACCAAGGAATTGGCTGACTATTACGGGGTTGAAGAGAAAACCGGTGTCCTGGTGGCCAAGGTCTTTGAGGGGGATCCCGCAGACAAGGCCGGGATCAAGCCCGGAGACGTGGTCATCGAAATCAACGGCAAAACCATTGAAAATCCCAGGGACCTCACCGTCACCATTGCCAACCTCAAGGTCCAGGAAACCGTAAAAGTGGTTGTGGTCCGGGACGGCAAGGAAAAGACCTTTAAGGTGAAACTGGGGAAACGGCCCAGTGACGACGGCCAGGCATTGGCCACGGGCCAGGTCTATGACACCTTTGGTTTTAAGTACAAGGCCATGGATCCGGCCCTGGCAAATCGTTTGGGGTATCCCAAGGATACCCGGGGACTTGTGGTGGTGGAAATCAAGCAGGGCAGCCAGGCCGATCGCTCCGGCGTCCGCGCCGGTGACCTCCTTGTGGAGATGAATCGGCAAAAGATCACCACGGCCGAGGAATATGCCAAATTGCTCAATCGCATTGAGTCCGGCGACACCGCCCGCATGCTCTACCGCCGGGGCAACCAGGTCTTTGCCATCCGGTTTGAAAAGCCCTGATTCTGATAAAGGGCTCCTTTGACGATTCGGATTTTGGTCTGGTTTCAAGCGGAGAAAAGTTCTAATCCGAGGAATGGATGACGCTTTTCCAAGGTTGAATTTCCCTGCAACGTCGAAGTCAGGCCAGGGGAAAATGCTCAAAAACGGCCCAAGCTGAGAGCGTACATATGAAAGCCCCCTTGCCCCAATGGTGAG
>JAKSBM010000047.1 GCA_022361135.1 Desulfobacterales bacterium
AGAGGATCTTCGGCGATGTGAAACCCGATGAAAATGTTGGAAACAATTTATATAAAGATGCCTTGGCCCGCAGAGTAAAGCTCCAATATAATCGGAAGGAGCCTACTTCTGAATTTGACCGTATGCAAAACTCTAAATAATTTATCGTTCACGAGCCTTGGGTGCACCTCATATTAATCGAAAAATGATGGGTTTTATCTGGTTGATGTTAGAAATTCCAAGTTCGAATGTGGAATTTTTAAGAGGTAATTTAACAGGGCATTAAGTTGACTTTTAAATCTGTTTTTGGGTAGTTAATAAGGCCCTTTTGGCGCTTTTTGAAAAATATCTATTTAGATCTCTCTTTTTTCTCCGTAATTGAACTGGCCGAATCTAACCTAATGAACTCATCAAAACCACACCCCATCCTTCAAAGCCTGAACGCTTTGAACCTCAGACTTTTTATTATACTCATTCTTATCAGCCTTATCCCCATTATTTACAAGACTGTCCGCATTAATTTTTTGGGTGATTTCCCATCTGATTGGGGCGTTAATATTGCATCGCAGATTGCCTGGCTTAATGTTCTTTACGAGGTGGTCCAAGAAGCGTTGTTGCTTCCGGTATTTTATGTCCTTGGGCTTGCTGTTCATAATAGGAGAGATTTCGAAAACAGGATCAAATCGGGGCTCGTTTCAATATTCGGTATTTTTTTTGTTTTTTCAGGATTGGTAATTCTTTTTGTCGAGCCGCTTTTAATGATGATGGATCAGAAGGCTTCACTTATTGATGCATCAGCCGCTTATATTCGACTTGAGTCCGTTGCTATCCTGATATCGGTTCTCTATGAATTCATCTGTTTTGTTTTTATTCTGCGCGATGAAAGACGTCAGTTGATATGGTTGCTTGTTTTGCAGACGGTTCTTTCGGTTATTTGTGACACAATTTTTGTGAGCCAACACTCCTTTTCATTTGGGCTTGGAATTAATGGAATTGCAGCAACCAATATCGTAGTGAACTCGATTTTGTTTGTTGTCAGCATATATCGCCTAATTGTCGGTCATATTATTTCATTTCGGACGAATAGGCTTGATTTCGCATGGCAGAAAGAATGGTTTAAGGTGGGGAGTTATTCCGGCCTGGAATCATTTATTCGTAATGCTGCTTTTCTTTTTATGATCCTGCGCATGGTAAACGCTATTTCAGAGCAGGGTACTTTCTGGGTCGCTAACAGTTTTATCTGGGGATGGCTTCTGCTTCCAATTTTAGCGCTTGGAAAGTTGGTCAAAAGAAATACGGGAGAGGCTCCAGAATTGACTCATGAGTTGCTTCCAGCTTATCTATCCATCACAGGAATCGTCGTTCTTTTGTGGCTAATTTCCATGCCTTTTTGGAGCCCATTCCTTGTTCATGTGATGAATGTTAACGAACCCGATAAGGTCTATTCCGTTGCACTTATTTCTTTGGGGTTTTATGTGGCCTTTGCGTTCAATCACGTGATCGACAGTATTTTTTATGGGCTGGGAAGAACTGATCTAATGCTGGTGCAGTCTATGGTGATTAACAGCTTATACTATGGCGGAGCCTACCTTGCTTACGTGACAGCTCATTTTGATCCAACATTGATGGGTATTACAATGCTATTCGGCGGTGGTATTGCTATGGATTCCCTTGTCACTTTCGGGATGTATTTTTATCTCAGAAAAAACAAAAATTTAAACTTTCGACGTGGTCAAAGTAAATAGTCAATTTAATACCTAACGAGCAACTCAGATTCATTCAATCCTCAAGGTAATAGGGCAGAGCGATTCATCTCGTTGACATCATCCTCGGTGGTTAGTGGCGGGTCGGGGTGGGCCCTTCAAGGCCGTTGCAAGGCGCGCCTTGCCCGAGCCGCCGGAGGGGCTGCCCCGGCCTGCCACGGGTTCTGCCCCAGCACTTTGAATTTGGGTTTAATTCCACAGGTCATTCAGGTGACGCAGATCATATAGGCTATAAGTATACGGGTAAGAAAATGGCACCCTGCATTCCACGAGGGATTTCACCTCCTCCTCCATGTCCACAAAAAAAGCGGTCCTTCGCAAGGGTGCGAAGGACCGCTTTTTATTTTGGGGGAAGGGGCCTTAGGGGATTACGGTCCGGTGACTTCCACCTGGGTTTCCACGAAGTCCGGGGCCAGGGCCACCAGGGCGGCGTGGCCGCCTTGGACGTTCTGGGTGTTGGTGCGGCCGGCGTGGTGGAGCACGGTCTGGCATTCATAGGACCGGGCGCCGGTGCCGCAGATGAGGCTGATGTGCTCATCGGCCGGGATTTCATCCAGGCGGCTGCGGAATTCGGGCTGGGGGATGGAGAGCCAGCGGTCGCCGTACTTGGCCACGTAGGGGGCGGCTTCCTTGGGATCCCTTACATCCAGGAACCGGGTTTTGCCGTCCTTGAACATGTCCAGGGCATCCAGGAAGTCAATGGGGGTGTTGCCGCCGTTGAGGATATTGTCCATGACGTTGCCCGCATTGTTCACAATGTCCATGGCTGCGGCAAAGGGCGGTGCATAGCCCACTTCCGTGGTGCAGACATCGTCCACGTCAATTCCCATCTGGAGCAGGGGCGCCAGGGCGTCCACCCGTGATTTAATGGCATCCATCTGGCGTCCGGCCGCTTCGACCCCCAGGATCTTCCGGGTCTTGCGGTCGGCAATGAGGGCCATGAACATCATTTTGGCATTGGGGTAGAAATGGGCCCGGTCGTGCTGGGCCACCAGGGTATAGACGGGGTCGAAACCGGCGGCCTTGGCCTGGTTAAAGGTGAGGCCGGCCGTGGCCAGTCCCATTTCAAAGACCTTGATGTTGAAGGTGCCCACCACGCCCTTGAGCTTGGCAGCCCGGCCGTGGATGTTGTTGGCGATGATCCGGCCTTCCCTGTTGGCCAGGGAGCCCAGGGGCATGGTCATGTTTTCACCGGAAACCAGGTTCCGCAGTTCGATGCAGTCACCGCCTGCGTAGATGTCCCGGTCCGTGGTTCTCAGGTTCCGGTCCACCAGCAGGGCACCGGTGGCGCCGCAGGCCAGGCCGGCACGGGCGGCAAAGTCGGTGTTGGCCCGGACCCCGGCGCTCATGATCACCAGGTCGCACTCAATGGTGCCCGATCCGGTTTCCACGCCGGTGACTCCGGTTTCGGCATCGCCGAGGATGGCGTTGACCTTTTCGGAGACCATGACCTTGACTTCGTTTTCTTCCATCTGGTTCTGGGCCATGCGGGCCAGGTCCCGTCCCATGGCCGTGGGCAGGATTTGGTCGGCCATTTCAATGAGGGTGGTTTCAACCCCCCAGAGGTCGGTGAGGGCTTCTGCCATTTCAATGCCGATGGCACCGGCGCCGATGACCACGGCATTGCCCACCTGTCCGCCGGCGATCATGTCCTTGATGGCCTTGGCCGAGTGCAGGTTGGATACGGTGTATACGTTGGGGAGGTCGGCCCCGGGGATGGGCGGGGTAAAGGGTGTGGCGCCGGTGGCGATGACCAGCTTGTCATAGGGAAGGTCTTCACTCTCGCCCGTGTCCAGGTGGGCCACGGTGAGGGTCTTTTCCTTCCGGTTGATCTCCCTGGCTTCCACCCGGGGAATGATTTTGATCCCCTTGCAGTCTTGGAAAAAGGCGGGGTCACGCAATACATGGGCCGTGGTTGAGCACAGGCCTTCCAGGTCGTTGACGTCGCCGCCCACAT
>JAKSBM010000498.1 GCA_022361135.1 Desulfobacterales bacterium
ACCATGTCGTAGCCCGCGGCCTTGGCCACGGTGACGGCATCGCCCAGGGCCTCGGGCAGCTCGGTCTGGGAGCGCCGTGTGGCCAGGGATCTCATGTAGATGCGGCCGGACTCAATGGAGTTCATACGGATGCGGTCACCCAAAAGCGCCCCGCCGGTCTTGCGCCGGGAGGGATCACAGGAGATGATGGCCAGGGAGACCTCGGGCAGATCCCGCAGGATGCGGTTGATGAGCTCGTCGGTGAGGGAGGATTTACCCGCCCCGCCCGTGCCCGTGAGGCCGATGACGGGAACGTCCTTGCCTGCGGCCATCTCATTAATCCGGGACATGATGGATTCAAACTGATCTTTATTATTGGCCTTGGCCTCCTGGACGGCGGAGATAAATCGTGCCGTGATTTCCTTGTGATCAACGTTCAGCCCTTCGTAATCCAATCCATCGTAGTCCACGCAGGGGGCATCCATGGATTGCATCATATCGTTGATCATGCCCTGGAGGCCCATGTTGGATCCATCCTCGGGGGAATAGATCCGGGTCACTCCATAGGCGTGGAGTTCATCCATTTCCGCAGGAATGATTACCCCGCCGCCGCCACCGAAAATCTGGATGTGGGAGGCGTTCCGTTCCTTGAGTAAGTCCACCATATATTTGAAATATTCCACATGGCCGCCCTGGTAACTGGATACGGCAATGCCCTGGGCGTCTTCTTCAACGGCGGCATCCACAACCTCCTTGGCCGACCGGTTGTGACCGATGTGAATCACCTCGGCGCCGGTGTCCTGGAGAATGCGTCTCATGATATTGATGGAGGCGTCATGGCCGTCAAAGAGAGAGGTAGCGGTAACGATCTTGACAGAATTCTTGGGGGTATAGACTTCCGGTTCTGGACTCATCATTCCTCCTTTGTAAAGGATCTGCGAGGTAAAGATCCATAAGTTTGACCACACTAAACAGAGTTTATCTACTCTCTACCAATCACAGATAGGAAAAAAAATAAACCTTAATTTTTATTTTTTTGAGAAGATATGCCCGAGGATAAAATCGGTCTGCAGGGAGGTGTATTGCTCCAGGGTGAAATGCTTTTTGAAATGCCAGCGACGGAAGGCCCACATCTGACCAATGACTGAAATATCATGGCCGATGAGGTTCAATGTTTTCTCATCCAGGGTGGGAAAATTGTCCTGTCCGGAAAGCCGGGCCAGGGCCTGAACAAAGATATCGGTGATGTTCAATTCGTTAATCAACACCCGCTCCTTCCACTTGTCCGGCAGGAACTGGGTGACCTGGTACATGAGCAGGATATGGTCGGACATCTTGTCACAGACCTGAAAATACCTGCGTATCATCTCGGTGAGCTGCTCGGTGGTGGAACCGGAAAAGGCATCTTCCACGGCATCCTGTACTTCTTCATGGATGGTCTTGCACACCAGGTAGAGCAGATCCTCTTTCGAGGAAACATACTCGTACAGGGAACCAATGGAAAACTTGGCCGCCTTGGCAATCATCCGGGTGGTGGTCTTATGGTATCCGTGCTCAATGAAGAGCTTCACCGTGGAATCAATGATATGGCGCCGCCGCTCCCGGACCAGTTCTGGATTTTTGATCTGGGTGGGGACTTCCGTATCTGCCAGGCTGCTGGTTTTCTTCGACATTTTGGTTCTGGGCAAGTTCAGGCTCCTTCATGTGGCTTTCAGTCCAGGGTTTCGCTCTCGTGACCGAGCGCTCGTTCATTTTATTGTCATGTCCACACTTTATTGTCAAGTATGAAATACAAAACCACCGTATTCCCCAGGGGGAGATACGGTGGTTTCACGGTGGTATTATCGCCTGTAAATCAGCCGTCCATGTCCGGGGTATAACGTCCGGCACAGGCGGCCCCATTGCACCGGGCCCGGTGGTAAAAAACATCCTGGGCTGCAGCCCGGTTGGCCGCCTCGCCCTTCCAGGTGGCCAGGGCATCTTCCTGGAGGGCCCGGCCGTAAGAAAAACTCAATTTCCAAGGCAGGTTCCCCAGGGCATTCATGGCATTGAGGTGGACCGTGGCCTGGACGGAGGTCTGCCCGCCGGATAGGAAAGCGATACCCGGCACCGCCGCCGGAACCACCTGCTTGAAGACCGACACCGTGGCCCGTGCCACCTCTTCGGCCGGGACCTGATTGGGACAATCCTGGCCCGGGGTCACCATGGAAGGTTTGAGGATGATGCCCTCAAGGACCACCCGCTGCCGGGCCAATTGTTCAAAGACCTTGCCCAGGACCCAACGGCTCACCCGCTTGGCCGTATCCAGGTCGTGGCTGCCGTTGATGAGGATCTCCGGCTCCACAATGGGGACCAAGCCCACATGTTGGCAAATGGAGGCATACCGGGCCAGACCGTGGGCATTGACATCCACGGCCATGTGGGATGGGCCGTGGTCGGAAATGTTGAACACGGCCCGCCATTTGGCAAACCGGGCCCCCAGTTTATAATATTCCTCACACCGCTCCACCAGGGTGTCCAGCCCCCGGGTGTGGGATTCCCCACTGCTGCCCAACAAGGGTGCCAGCCCAAGATCCACCTTGATTCCGGGAATGATTCCCTTACCTGCAAGGTATTGGGGAAAGGGCGTACCGTCGCTGCAGCTCTGGCGCAGGGTTTCATCGAAAAGAATCACCCCGGAGATGAATTCCTCGGCGCCGGGGGTGGTAAACAGGGTCTCCCTGTAGAATTGACGATTCTCTTCGGTGGAGGAAACCCCGATGGAATCAAATCGTTTCCCAATGGTGGGGGTACTTTCGTCGGCGGCCAGGATCCCCTTATTGTTGGCCACCATGGATACGGCCGTATCCATTAATGCATTGACATGGGCCGGAGTGTTCATGTGATCTCTCCTGTAAAATTATGGGGTTATTGAATGGCGAAATTTAAGATAAAACCAAGGTGCTCAGATATCCCAGATATATCGGCTTTCCCCTTAAAAATCAACAAGGTACTCCAGGGCATCCTTGAACATTTCCCCCAAACCCGCTATAGTTTTAAAATCAATCGAATTCATTGATCCCCATTCATCAAAACGTATCCATTTTTTCCCGTATTCAACGCGCCCTGCACCATGTCATATCCCCAAGATTGTGTTTTTTCGTCAACCCAATTAGGAGTAAGAAATGAAAGTAAAAATCACAGCAATGGTATTACTTTCCCTTTTATCAGGTGCTGTCCTTCTTTCATCTGCCTGGGCTGCGGCCGGGCAAAACCAGGGGACAACACCACTACTTAATGTAGAACCCGCCCAGGTCAAACTGGTGGACGATGCCACCCTGACCCTGTTAAAAACCAATTGGCTCGACGCCGAGCCCCTTCCCCCCATCAAGGAACATAAACCGGGCATCTCCATGCTTTTCTACGGCTTCATCGCCATCCTCATCACCGGCACCCTCATCCTCTTCCTCCTCTTCGGCACCGGATTGTTCAAACGCTTCAGCCTGAACATGAAATTATATACCAGCTTCGGCTGCCTGATCTGCCTGGCCATTTCCCTGGGCATCGGCGGTTACCTCTACCTGGATCGCATGAACAGTGCCGCCCATCTGGAAGGTGCCTTCATGGAACTGGATGTCATGTCCAATCGCATGGAGGCCATCCAAAATTCATTTTTACTCCACGGCATCAGCAATGCGGAATACGGCAGGGAACTGGAGGAAAAAATCCAGCACATGATCACGGAGTTCAACAATGATTTCGCCACGCTGAGGCAAAGCCCCCACATTGAAGGGCATCAACTCCAGGGGCTGGATGAATTGGAAAAGGAAGTGACTGCCTATTCCAAAGACATGAAAATCATGGTGGATGCCTACCACCGCATTGAAAAGGACAAGGTTATCCTGGAAGGCATCGGCCACGACGTGGACATGGCCCTGGAAAAGATGATCCACCACCACGAAGCCGAAGCCATTGCCATGGAAACCGACCCCCGTGTGACCTCGGAGGAGCGCCAGGCCCACACCCGGCTTTTGGCCTATCTGACCGAAGCGGAAATCTATGCCTTGAAACTCTTCCGTGAGGAGGTGGAATTCCTCCTGGACCAAAAGGTCACCCGGGTCCAGACCATGTCCAAAAACATGGGCTACCTTAAGGCCTATCTCAAGGCCCTGGAAACCATGCTCACCATTCCCAAGGAACATGAGATGCTCCTGAAGGTGGAAGGCAAGGTGGCAACCTATGAAAAACTCCTCACGGAAATCATCCAGAGCGAAGCCCAGGTGAAAAAGGCCACGGCCCATGCCGCCCATCTTCTCCACCTCATCGCCGCCCAGAGTGAGGGCATGTCACACACGGCCAAAGCCATTGCCGACGCCCTGGAATCCGAAGGGGACAAAAGCCTGGTCTCCCTGGTGCTCATTGCCCTGGTTTCCGGCTGTTTCTTTTCCTTTTTCATCGCCCGGGGCATCTCCCGCCCCATCCACCAGATCATCCAGGGGTTGAACCTGGGTGCGGATCAGGTCTCCTCGGCTGCGGATCAGGTCTCGGCTTCCAGCCAGTCCCTGGCGGAAAAAGCGGCGGACCAGGCCGCCTCCATCGAAGAAACCTCATCCTCCATGGAAGAGATGTCGGCCATGACCCGGCGGAATACGGACAATGCCGGCCAGGCCGATGAACTCATGAAGGATGCGGCCAAGGTGGTGGAGACCACCAATTCGGCCATGCTGGAACTCACCAATGCCATGGAGGCCATTTCCAAGGCCAGCGATGAAACCTCAAAAATCATCAAAACCATTGACGAAATCGCCTTCCAGACCAATCTCCTTGCATTGAACGCCGCCGTGGAAGCGGCCCGGGCCGGAGAAGCCGGAGCCGGATTTGCCGTGGTGGCCGACGAGGTTCGAAACCTGGCCATGCGCGCCGCCGATGCAGCCAAGGATACGGCCAACCTCATCCAGGAAACCATTAAAAAAGTGACCGACGGCACCCAATTGGCCGCAGTGACCAACGATGCCTTTGGCCAGGTCAGCGAAAGTGCAGCCAGTGCCGGCACCCTGATTTCCGAAATCAGCCATGCCAGTGGAGAGCAGGCCATTGGCTACGAAAACGTCAACCAGGCCATTTCCCAGATGGATAAAATCATCCAGACCAATGCAGCCACGGCCGAAGAGACCGCAGCCACGGCAGAAGAGCTCAATGCCCAATCCGAACAGCTCAACGCCTATGTGGGCGATCTCATGGTGGTCATCCAGGGACAGACAGCGCGGAAACCCAAGGCCCTGCCCCCGGGTTCCCCTGAACCCCAGGCCATTGAGCATACGGCCCCCCAGAAAAATGAAGCCAAAGCCAGCCACGCCCCGGTGCTCCCCCCGTCCTCGCCCCGGTCGTCGGTGAAAACCGACAAAAACATCCCCCCGGCCAGTGAATACTGGGAAGACTTCTAACCCATGGGAGGGTCCGGCCCAATCATCCCCACCCCCGGCCAACGGCGGGCCGGGGCCCTGCTCTGCACGGCCCCGGTCCTGGCCCTGGCCGGACTGGCATTGGCCCTCCCCCACATCTTTGAATCCCAAAGCCTCTATTACAAATTCGGCCTGGAAAAACAGGCCCTGAGGCTGGGGAAAAGCCTGGGTTTGGCCGCCCTCTTTGCCATGGTCCTTCAGCTCATCCTGGCCGCCCGCCCCCCCTGGCTGGAACGCATATTCGGCCTGGACCGACTCTGGGCCTTCCACGCCCGGCTGGGCATGGCCATCCTGGCCCTGGTGGCCTGCCACTTCATCCTGGTCCTGGGGGCCGATGGATTTGCCCTGCCCCGCCTTGAAAAACGGTATTGGCCCGAATACCTGGGCCTGGCCATTGCCATCCTCCTACTGGGCCTGGTGGGGGCGGCCCGTTTCCGCAACGCCCTCCCCTTGACCTATTCCCAGTGGAAAAAAGGGCACAGCATCCTGGCCCCCCTCATCCCCCCGGCCGGGCTGGTCCACCTCCTCATGGTGAGCAGCCCCTATAAAACCGGATTGCCCCGGAACCTGGCCCTGGCCTGGGGTGCCCTTCTCCTCCTTTTGATTCTGGCCATATACCGGAACCGACTATTTCCCAGTGCTCCCCAATTTAAAATCAAACAATTGACTCCGGCAGGAGAAGGGGTCTGGGACCTGCGCCTGGAGCCCATCTCTTCAAAGGCATTCCACTTTGCCCCGGGCCAATTTGCCCGGGTCACGCCCGTGGATTCCCCCCTGCCCCGGGAGGCCCACCCCTTCACCCTGGCAGGACCGGTCCATGCGCCCCCCCAATTCCTCATCCGGGAAAGCGGGGACTGGACCAGCCAATTGCAAAAACTCTCCCCGGGAACCCCCGTTCGCCTGGAAGGCCCCTTTGGCCTCTTTTCACACCACGCCTACCCCAATGCATCTTCCCTGATTTTCCTGGCCGGGGGCATCGGCATCACCCCCATTTACAGCATCCTCCTTTCCATGGCCCAGGACCGGGATCCCCGGCCCGTTATCCTGATCTGGAGCCTGAAAAGCCCGGAGGATATCCAACTCCCCATCTCCCTGGACCGCATCCGTGCCGACCTGCCCCAGCTCAAAATCCACCGCCACTATACCGGTACAGCCGACGGACCGGGCCAACGCCTGGGCCGGGAGGAGATTGTCCCGATCATCAAAAATGCACCCCAGGGCAGCCACGCCTTTGTCTGCGGTCCGCCCCCCTTTGTCACCACCATGGAAACCGCCCTGGAACAATGCGGCATTTCCCAAATCCATAAAGAACGTTTCAGTTTTTAAGGAGATCACCATGAAAAAACTCATCCCCATTGCCCTTATCCTTTTATGCCTGGCCCTGCCGGCCCAGGCCGCCCAATGGGAACTGGACGCTGGCCATTCCAGCGTCATGTTCGAAACCAAGCACATCTTCTCCGCCATCCGGGGACAGTTCACCGGCATCAACGCCCAAATGAACTTTGACCCCAACCAGCCCACCCAGGGACAAATCTTTTTTGAGGTGGACACCGCCACCATCAACACCCTGAACACCAAACGGGACCAGCATCTTCGGTCCAAGGATTTCTTCAACACCTCCCGCTACCCCAAGATGCAATTCCGTTCCATGGCCGTCATTCCCTTGGGCAACAACAATTTCCAGGTCAAGGGCCGCCTCACCCTCAAGGAAACCACCCGGGAGATGGACGTTGAAATGAAATTCCTGGGCCAGGCCCCCAACCCGTTCAAACCCAAGCAAACCGTGGGGGGATTTGAAGCCCGCTTTAGGATCAACCGCCTGGACTTTGGGGTGGGGACCGGGAAATTTTATGAAATGGGAGTGGTGGACAAAGACGTGGAAATTCTGATATCAGTGGAAATGTTCCGGGCACCCTGACCCGAATATTTCAAGACCCGTATCCACCATGTTAAAGGAGAATCCAAATGGAACTGAAAACCATTGCCATTGAAAACCCGGACGAGCTCAACCTCATCCTGGGTCATTCCCACTTCATCAAGACCGTTGAAGATATCCACGAAGCCATTGTCTGCACCGTGCCCAACGCCAAATTCGGCGTGGCCTTCTGCGAAGCCTCCATGGAATGCCTGGTCCGCTATTCCGGCACCGACGAAGAGCTCATCGAACTGGCCAAGAAAAACGCCTTTGCCCTCTCCGCCGGCCACAGCTTCATCATCTTCATGAAGGACATGTTCCCCATCAACATCCTCAACACCATCCAGAACGTCCCGGAAGTGGCCCGCATCCACTGCGCCACAGCCAACCCCGTGGAAGTCATCATCGCCGAAACCGAACAGGGCCGGGGTGTTTTGGGCGTCGTTGACGGATTCTCCTCCAAGGGAATCGAAACCGAAGAAGACATTGAAAAACGCAAGGGTTTCCTACGCATGATCGGGTATAAGCAATAACCCCCGACTTTCCCACCAGAGAAAGCCCTGAAAATAAAACCGGCGTTTTGATGCGTACCATCAAAACGCCGGTTTCTTATTTTCCTGGCCCACCTTCCTATTTAGTCGTCCCATATGCCTTCATGGCTCGCATTATCTCCCCCTGGATCACCGGCAAGATCTCGGCCATGTATGCCCCCATCTTCCCCATCACAGAACGCCCCTCCGGGGATCCGTAGAAATCGGCAAGGGCATTCAACTCCCCAACTGTAAAATGCTTGACCATACTGGCCAGGGACGCCTTTTCCAACACGTCAATCTTAACCATTTTCCTCAAATAATCGGCATAGGCATTCCCCTGGTCGGCCGGGTAATTCCGGGTCACCTTTTCAATGATGTCCTCCAACATATCCGCCATGGGGGCAACGGCCAGATAGCGTTTTGCCGCGATCTCTCGATTTTCAGCCGTATCCGGTACATCCGCAGCAAAACAAATAGAGACAACCATTAACGATACGCATATTGCCAGGAACAACCTTTTCATAATTTTCTCCTTGCTGTTGGTTGGCTTTATGCGATCAGGGTCATCGCACTAAAATCCTAAAGGATAATTTTTAGTTGAGGTTGAATTGACTTCGTTTCTATATTTAAGTATTCCATACAAATCATATATAGTTTAGGAGAACTTATGAACAAAGAAACTCCACAACTAAATAAAATCAGACACTTAAAATGTGTTATGCAGCGGATTGGCCGGAATCTGTGCTGCTTTTTTTCTAAGTTTATTAAGCTCAAACCAAAACGTTACATCGTCCCCCACCCTTTGTTTATCAACATTATGCTTTATTGTGGCCTTCCCATTTTTTGTAAGCTTTGCTTTCGTCGAACTCTGCATTACGCTTGAAAAACCAGATGAAAAAAAAATCAAAAGGCTGATTGAAAATAAATGGGTTAATTCGATTACCTTTCTTGCTTTCCTTTTAATTATTTCTGGATTTATATTTTTAGCATTTTATTTTTCCTATGTTATCGGATGGATAATGCTAACCTTATGCATACTTGCAGTGATAGGAACCTACCTATCACTAAATTTTTTAGGGCTTAAATTTATTCTCTAACCCAATTATTCTAATACTATATTTTTATCATCCTAAATCGTCATAAAAATTCAGATCAAAGAAAACTCTACGTACTATCAAATTTTTACAACGCCAACGCCTTATTTCCCCACCCTAGCCCGAAGCAAATTATGCCCAAGGAAGAGCCACAAAAAGGGAACCATCTCCGATAAAATCCAATGCCCCCGAAAGGCGTACGAGACTACAAATGCGCAAATGGTGAAGCCGAGCAGGCAAATTGAAAATTTCCGGACCTGTTTGGGCTCCGGGGAAGGGACACCCATGAACCCCAAGGGACTCGCCAGGGTAGAGACCAGGCCCACCCCGATGATCCAGAGGAACATGCCCGAGGCATGGAAATGGCCGTATATTTCGTTGAGCCACCATTGGTGGGTGAGGAAGGCCAGTCCGCCGCTGATGAGGTAGAGGTTGATGCCCAGGAAAATCCTGTTAAGGGTTAATTTCTTGTATAAATGGAGGGCGATGATCAGAGTTGCCGCCAGGCCGGCGGCAAGGAATGCATTCTCCCAGGTGGCCGAGGGCTGGGTGTGGATACGTCTCAGGAAATAGACGAACAGGGTCAATGGAAGGGCTTCCAGGATGCTCAGCATGTTTAATTCCCCATGGGCGGATCAAATTGGAATCTGACTTCACCTCGATTTCATTGGAGATTAGACACCCGGGCCATGGGAATTGCAAGAATAAATTAAAACCCTTAGGGGCCTTGCCTGCAACCGGGTGGGGACGGGCGGCGCAAATCCCGCCGGCGAAGGTGATGGTCAGCCGCCGAACCACCATGGTTTTCCCCTGCTTTTACTTGTCAAATTTCGCGGATGGAGATATACTCTCCGGCCATGGACGTAAAATATATCAATCCGTTTATCAATGCCTGCATTGAGGTGTTTTCCACGTTTACGCAATTGGAATCCCGGCCGGGAAAACCCCTGGCCAGGATCGCCCCCAGTAGAAAGGGCGATATCCGCGCGGTCATTGGCCTCACCGGCCACGGCATCGACGGTTATTTTATCATTCACTTCACCCGGGAATTCCTCCATCAGATCCTGACCACCCTCTTTGGGTTTGAGGACCATCCCACGGACGAAGAGCTCTGCGATCTGGCCGGGGAACTCACCAACATGGTCACGGGCTGTGCCAAGGCAGCCCTGTCGGAACGGGGCTTTTTCTTTAATGTGGCCGTGCCCCAAATCACCCTG
>JAKSBM010000912.1 GCA_022361135.1 Desulfobacterales bacterium
ATGTGTATTTTCGGTCGCGGTTCAGTATCCTGTTGGCGTTGGCAAAAGTCAGGATCAATCCCTCGTCTGCTTCGTCAATGACATCGCGCATGCAATCGATGAAGGCCGCCAGCTTGAAACCATAACCCTTGTTGAATGTCTGCTGAAACGACAAGGCCCCGGACATCACTTCAATCAGCTCCGGCCAGGTTTTCATCGAGTTGCCGTCTAGGACACAACGCCGCGCCTGCCGGACCTCACCGACCGTATCGAGCAAGGCCGACACACCGTGGAGACTTTCAACCTGCAACATGGTCCGACCACTTCCGCCCTTGAGGTCCTTTTCCAAACTGTGTTTCATGGCCGCCGTTCAGCCTTGTCAATTCAAATCTCGGGCCCTGTCAAAACCGTCAGCGCCACGTCAGCCTGGTCCCCCGGCGCAATCCTTTCCGCCTTTCGGACAGCAGCCTTGACCGGCAGAAGAAACGAGCCCGACGCCTTGTCAGGCCAGATGGTCGTTTCCCATGTTGAGGAACCGATCGAGGCCTTCACCTTGATCATGCCCCAGGCCCGGCCCTTCCGGCTGCCGGTGTAGAAGCGGATCTGATCGGCGCAATCCTGCGGCAGGGTGATGAAGGTCCAGCCGCCGGGGCCCGGCGAGAGCCAAAGTTCCCCTGAAAATTCCAGTTGATCAAGCACGTTGCAGCATCTTCGGTTTTTAGAAGGCATGTCGGGAGCCCCGTCATTTCAGAGAGCGCGGGCTGCCGTCAACCCGCCGGAGGCCCGACCATCGACATGCTGACATTTCCTGAAGGCCGACCAGGGCCCGGGCGCTGTTAGCAGCGCCCGGCAAGGGATCTAGCCGAATGCCTTCCGGAGCACCGGAATGCGTTTGACAATGATGTAATCGAGCGCAAGCACCGTCAGCAGGGTTATGCCGACAAGCGGAAAGGCCAGCGACAGGAACAGCATCAGGATCATGGCACCGAGCCAGTGCGGCAGATCCTCCGGCGTCTTCGGCGCGAAAACGCGCAGGGCGGAACCTTTCGGTCGCCGGAGCCACCACATCGCAACACCACTGACACAGAGGAAGAGGACGGACAGGCACACAAGTGTGTTCAGGATGAAATTCCAGAGGCCGATCAGCCCCATGTGAAGCGGAATACCGACCGCCATGGCTTTTCCGGCCAGCGAATAATCGGCAAAGGCGACATTCGCCAGCACCCGGCCGGTATACCGGTCGACATGCACCGTCCGGTCGGAGAACGGGTCTTCGGCATCTGCACTCATGGTGTCCTGATTGATCGTCCAGACACCGGTTTCCCCATTGGGATAGGCGATGCGGTAGCGGGCGTTGAAGCCGATGG
>JAKSBM010000057.1 GCA_022361135.1 Desulfobacterales bacterium
ACCGTCAAGGAGTTTGGGGCCGTGGACCGGTCCGAAGGGGTCATCTCCAGCATCGTTTTCACCACCGCCTTTTAACCGGTGGGAGGTAGGGCTCCCTTAATTGTCCCTCTGGAGCCTTACCGGAACCCGGGTATTTTGCCTGGGGGGGCGGTACCTGGGTTCTTATTTTTCAGAAGGCCTGGTTCTCACCTGTAGTCGGTGAGAACCAGGCCTTCTTTTTTTTGGGGGGAGGATGGGGCTGGAGAGGGCGAGGGAGAGGGGACGGCGAGTGAGTCTGAACCCGGTCGGGGACGGGGCACCCTTGCTTGTCCGGGCAAGATCGCCAAACAGCCCCTAAATTCCATTCCGGGAAATCTCCAAAACTGCGCTCCATGGGTGCTCAAACAGTTGGAGATTTCACCTCCATTCCATTAAGGGGCTGTAATGTCGCCTTGCAACGGCCCGCGCAAGGGCCACCCCGCCCCCAACCTAGTCGAAGTGCAAATGGAATCATTGAAATTGATATGGCTGGTGAATTTATGGCGGTAATAATTTTATTGTGATGCTTAAAGAACCAAAACTGAATATCTTGTATGTATGACTTTTAATCCTACAATGGATGGATTTAACAGAACATTAGAGAGATTTCAGCAGTTAAATGTTTTTCTACTTCGTCGGCTTTGATATCTGGATAAGTGGAATAGCTATCTACCTATTTCGGTTGATAGCATGGGAAATTTTCCACGTATCACAAAGATTAACGTTTTTAGATCATCTCAATTTTGACAAACATACGTCAATGACGTATGTTTTGTTATATGGAATTCATTGAAACGTCAATATTCACAAAGATAGTTGTAAAGCTCCTGCCTGATAATAGCTATCGAAAATTACAATCCATTTTAATGTTGAATCCAGGTGCAGGGGCAATAATTAAAGGAAGTGGCGGGCTCCGCAAAATTCGTTGGAACCTACCTGGCGCTGGTAAAAGAGGCGCTTTGCGAGTTATTTACTCTTTTGACCAGCCAGAAACGATTTATATGATATTCATGTACAAAAAAAGTGAGCAAGAGGATTTGACGCCAGAGCAAATCAAAATCTTGAAAAAAACCGTAAAGGAGAGTTTATTATGAAAAATGAAGATTTTGATTTGTTGCTTTCCAGCATAAAAGAAGCCGGCGATATAAAAAGTGGAAAAAAGAAACCAAGCAGAGTTTTTGAAATAGATGCTCCTGAAATTAAAATGGTTCGAAAATCATTAAGTGTTTCTCAAGCAGACTTTGCCATGATGATAGGGGTGAGCGTAAGGACGCTTCAAAATTGGGAGCAAGGCAGAAGAAAGCCGGAAGGACCTGCAAAGGCCTTGTTGCGTATTGCTTCAAAAAATCCTCAAGCTGTACTTGAGGCCCTTCATATTTGAAAAGTATCATGGAAACCAATCGCTATACAGTCAATTTAGTATTGGGTGAAATTGATATTATAGCTATTGACACAGTTGTATAAAAACATGAAGGATCATAGATTGTAGCTATTTTCACCGTTTACGTTGTCTCGGTGGTTAGTGGCGGGTCGGGGTGGGCCCTTCAAGGCCGTTGCAAGGGGGGCTTACAGATTCACATTCCCCGGCGCTAACAATTTGGAACTGTTTGAGGACCTACTGGACCGCAGTTTTCCAAATTTTGCAGAGGGGAATGATGAAGCTGTTGCCGTTCTTGCCCGAGCCGCAGGAGGGGCTGCCCCGGCCCGACACGGGTTTCTACTTCTCCCTCTGCTTCTACTCCCATTCTGCCTTTGTTGTGGTGGGCCGGTTCTTTTTCGTTTCAGACTTAAGCCCCAATTCCCAATCTCCAATACCTTAATTCTCGATCGTATTGCCTAAAGGGCCGGAGTCCCCAACCGGTCCTGGTAGATTTTTGCCACGGCCTTTGCCGTATCCATGAACCGGTCCTCCGGGACCTGGGCCTCCTTTTCCTGGAGGGTGAGGCGGTGGACGGCCTGGCGCATTTCCACGTAGGCCTTTTGGAGAAGTCCGCTTTCCTCGGCCGTGATTAATCCTTCACAACTCAATCCTTCCAAGAGCCGGATATTGTCGGTCCAGACGGCCACGTCCGGGTGGGCATGGGCATGCTCCAGGGTGAGGTATTGGACCAGGAATTCAATGTCCACAATGCCGCCGGGCCCCTGCTTCAGGTCGAAATGGTCGGGCTGGGGGCTGTATTTTTCCCGGCGCATGCGTTCCCGCATGTCCGCCACTTCGGTTTTGAGGTCGGGTTGGTCGGCATCCGGGGCCAGGGCTCGGTTCCGGCAGAGGACCCGGCTGCGTACGGCGTTGAAATTGCAGAATAGGTTATGGTCGCCGGTGATGGGTCGGGCCCGGATCAGGGCCTGGTGTTCCCAGGTCCAGGCATCGTTTTCCAGGTAATCTTCATAGCCTTCGATGTGGGAGACGATCATGCCCGCATCCCCGCCCGGGCGCAGCCGCATGTCCGCCCCGTAGAGGGTGCCGGCCGAGGTGTGCAGGGTCAGGGCATGGATGATGCGCTGGCTCAGGTTGGAATAGAAACGCACCGTATCAATGTCCCGTTGACCGCCGGCCGTGTAACCCGGCTCCCCCCGGTAGAGAAAAACCAGATCCAGGTCGGATTTATACCCCATTTCCAGGCCCCCGACCTTGCCGTAGGCAATGACGGCAAATCCGCAGTTTTCAATGGTGGGTTCCGGCGCGTCGTCCCCAGTCAAATGGGGGGGGAGCCCATATTTTTTAACCACCGTGTTCCAGGCCAGGGTGAGCACCTGTTCCAGGACGGTTTCCGCGATGTAGGTGAGGTGGTCGGAAACCTTCATGAGGGGATAATTCCCGCTGATGTCGGCGGCGGCCACCCGCAGGGTATTGATCTGCCGGAAGATGTTCAGCTCCTCCAGCACATATTCTCCGTCGTCGGGATCCACCTTGGACATGCGATTGGCCATGGCCTCCTCCAGGGCGCCCTTGCCCGGGGGGGCGTAGAGGCTGGTGGGGTGCATGAGTTCGTCCAGGAGCACCGGGTGCTGGGACATGAAATGGATGATCCAGGGGCTTTTCTGGGCCAGGATCACCAATGTGTCCAGGGGACCCTGGTTTTCGATGAGCAGGGAGAGGTAGCAGGTGCGCCGTTCAATGGTGATGACCAGGTCGATGAGTTTGGTGAGCACCCCTTCGGCATCGGAGGTTTTTCCCGCTTTCTTTAACAGCTTGGGGATGAGGCGGGCCAGTTTGGTCCGGCCGCTGGGGGTGAGGCGCCGGGTGTTGGGGTGGCCGGCCAGGGATTTAAGCAGGGCCACCACCCGGTCGGGGTCGGGGAAGCCGGAGATGCGCATTTCGTCCAGGTCCAGCTGGGGATCGTCAATGTGGATCCAGATTTCCTTGAGATCCCGGGTGGTGGTGTCCGTTTCCTCTTCCTGGTCCGTGACCAGCAGCTGGGAAAAATGGTGGTGGACGCAGGCCAGGGTCTGGTCCAGTTGCGCCTTGAAGGGGGCAAAGTCGTCAAAGCCCATGGAGAGGGCCAGGATGTTCCGCCGCTGGGAGTCCTCGGGGATGTCGTGGGTTTGGAGATCCCGGTATTCCTGGAGCCGGTTTTCCACCCGGCGAAGGAAGGCATAGGACCGGGCCAGGTCATCCCGGACATCCCCCCGGATGCATTGGTGAATGTAAAGGAGGTCCAGGACCTTGAGGATCCCCCGTTCCTGGAGGTCCGGTTCCACCCCGCCCCGGATGAGCTGGAAAAGCTGGCCAAAGAATTCCACCTCCCGGATGCCCCCGGCCCCCAGCTTGATATTGTCCTTGAGCTGGGCGTTTTTTACCTGGAGGCTGATGCGTTGCTTCATGTCCCGGAAGGAGTCAAAGCTCCCATAGTCAAAATAACGGCGGTAGATGAAGGGGTTCAATGCCTTGAGCAGTGCCCGGCCGGCGACCAGGTTTCCGGCCACTGGCTTGGCCTTGATCATGGCGTAGCGTTCCCACTCCCGGCCATGGGCCTGGTAATAGTCCTCGAATGCCGAGGCCGACATGACCAGGGGGCCGGCATCTCCAAAGGGGCGCAGCCGGGTGTCCACCCGGTAAAAATTCATGCCGTTGTCCATGGCAAACAGGGCCAGGAAGCGTTTGGCCAGCCGGGTGAAAAAATCCTGGTTGGAAGTCTCCATCTCACCGTTCAGCCGGGTGTATCCGTCTTCGGGGTAGACAAAGATCAGGTCGATGTCCGAGGA
>JAKSBM010001028.1 GCA_022361135.1 Desulfobacterales bacterium
ATTCGTTATCCTGGACAATATATGCCGTAGTCTGGTCCTGGGACAGTTTTGCCGATGACGCTGCATGGTTTTAGACCGCAGTCTCCCTTGGGCTGGGGGATGGGACTTAAATCCCAGAAATCGGGGCTCCGACCCGGCAAAAAGCGGATGGTCGGATACAGTCCCAGGATGGTGCAAAAGAGATTGATCCCGATGCGGATGTGGGCTACACTCCGGGCTGTGTCCCCGGAAATGCGGGCATCCGAGAATCCGTGTTCAACACCGGTGCGGATCAGCTGGTTAAATCGTTTCATGCAACTCCTTCAAACTGCAATTTCCACCATAAATGCAAAGGATAGAGTGATGCAGGTACGTCTGGTTCAATGGTTCATGGTTGTTTTTATTTCCTTTCCCCTTTTGTGTCGGGCCGGCAACCCGACTTCTCTCGAATCCTTTGCAAAGGTCGCCGGCCAGGTTCAGCCAGCCGTGGTGACCGTCCTGGTCTATGATTACCAGGGCCGGCTCAAACAAATCGGCAGCGGCTTCTTCTGCAGCGAAGCCGGGGAGTTTTTAACCAATTCCCATGTCATGCCCCCGAATACCCGGGCAAAGATCAAAACCCGGGAGGGGAAAACCTTCCATGTGGGAGGCGTTCGCCACCGGGACAAAGGCGCTGATATTGCCATGGCAAAGGCCAACGTCCCGGGCAAGGTTCCCTTTCTTTCTCCGGCCCGCCAACTTCCCCGGGTGGGGGAAAAGATCCTGGTGGCCGGTTCCCCCCTGGGCCTGGAGCAAACTGTCTCCGAAGGCATCGTCTCTGCCTGGCGAAAAATTCCCGGCAAGGGCCGGGTCCTCCAGATTTCCGCCCCCATTTCCCCCGGTTCCTCCGGAGGGCCTGTCCTTAACATGAAAGGTGAGGTGGTGGGGGTAGCCGCCTTCCAGTCGGTCAAAGGACAGAATCTTAATTTTGCTGTTCCCGTTGACCGGGTGTTTAAAGGAAAAAACTCCCATTTTCAAACGGAACCGTTAAATGTTCATATGGATGGTGACGGAATTATTGTTATCCAATGAAACTTGTTTGCATATAAATATATTTATTTTGTATTTCTAATTTTAACTTTGAATGGGC
>JAKSBM010000731.1 GCA_022361135.1 Desulfobacterales bacterium
CTTCCGGGAGGTGTTCAAGGCCGGGAGCCCCGATCCCCTTGCGGCGGAGGAATTCATCCGCTCCCCCAAGCTGGCCGCGGCCCTGGCGGGGAAAATCCAACGGGAACCCGGACGGGTGGAGGATGTCTTTGACGAAGGGGAATTGACCAAATTCATCACCCGGCTGGGGGACGATCAATGCATTGAATCGGTGATCATTCCCATGACCCGTTACAACACCCTCTGCGTCTCCAGCCAGGTGGGCTGACGCATGGGCTGTCGTTTCTGCCCGACCGGAAAGATGGGCCTGGTCCGAAACCTCACCGTGGAGGAAATCACGGGCCAGCTGTACAATGCCCGCCATGTCCTGAAAAAAGAGATCAAAAACATCGTCTTCATGGGCATGGGCGAACCCTTTGATAATTTTGACACCGTGATGCAGGCCGTGGCCGTGATGAAGGAACAAAAGGGATTTGACATTGCCCCCCGCCACATCACCATTTCCACCTGCGGCCTGGTACCGGGCATTGAAAAACTGGCCGCCATGGACCTGCCCGGCCTGCGCCTGGCCGTATCCATCAATGGACCGGACAATGATATCCGCTCCCGGATCATGCCCGTGAACCATGCCTTCCCCCTGGAAAAGCTCAAGGCCGCCCTGGAAAAATTCCCCCTGGGTCCCCGGGGGACCTTCATGTTTGAATACATTCTCATCAAGGACCTCAACGACGGACCGGACCATGCAAGGGAACTGGCCGAATTCATCCATCCCCTGCCCGTGCGCCTCAACCTCATTCCCTTCAACCCCGTGTCCGGGTTTGACCACACCACCCCGGACGACGAGGCCCTGAACCAATTTGCCGAAATCCTCACCCAAAAGGGAATCTTTGTAATCAAACGCTGGAGCAAGGGAAAATCGGTCTCGGCCGGCTGCGGCCAATTGGGCCGAAATCGCCGGGATGAAGAGTCCCAATAACCCTCCCCCACGGAGCCAAATATCTTCATTTATTGACGCCTTGTCTCATTTTTGCCATACTTGCCTTCCATTTGAACACTGAAATTGAGAAGGGACGAAAAAGCGGGTCATGAGCAGGGTCTTTGATTCAACAAACGACGGTATCTGGGTCTGGGATGCAAAGGGATTTCTCGTTGCCATCAATGAACAGGCCGAAACCCTGGGCGACATTGAGGAAAGTGCCGTCATCGGCCTCCACTACAACCAACTGGTCTCCCAGGGGTTGTATACCAAGTCCGCCGTCCCCGACATCATCGCCGCCAAGGGGGATGTGGCCATCCAATCCACCTCCATGAAAACCGGCATCACCACGGTGAACACCGGCTCCCCCTCCATGAATGTCCAGGGAGACCTGGCCCGCATCGTGGTCAGGGAACGCAACGTCACCCAGCTCTCCCAGGAGCAGCGCCACCGGGCCACCCAGGACATGCTGAACCCCGACCCCTTTGCCAATGGCCGCTTTCAAATGGGAAAGGACCAGATTGTGGTGGCCAACCCGGCCTATCGCAATGTGCTCAACACCAGCTTAAAACTGGCCAAATCCGGGGTTTCCTCAATCCTCATCCTGGGGGCCTCGGGAACGGGTAAGGGCCTTTTAGCACGATTCATCCACAGCATGAGCCCCCGCAGGGACAAACCCTTTTTCCAGATCAATTGTGCCGCCTTTCCCCTGGACCTCATGGAGGCGGAATTATTCGGCTACGAAGCCGGGGCCTTCACCGGTGCCCGACGGGGGGGCAAGCCCGGCCTCCTGGAAATGGCCAAGGAGGGTACCCTCTTTCTGGATGAAATCGGCGAGCTGCCCCTGCCCCTCCAGGCCAAGCTGCTCAAATACCTGGATGACTTCCAATTCATCCGCCTGGGGGGCACCCGGGTCCGGTATTCCAATTGCCACGTCATTGCCGCCACCAACCGGGACCTGGACAAACGGGTGAAACAGGGACGATTCCGGGAGGATCTTCTCTTCCGCATCAATGCATTCACCCTGGACATCCCCCCCTTGAGGGAACGCCCCGAGGACGTCAAAGGCCTCATCCGCCAGATGCTCAAACAGTATAACCAGAGCTATGGGAAACGTCGGCACATCTCCCCGGCCACCGTGGAAATGCTCTATTCCCACCCCTTTCCCGGCAATGTCCGGGAGTTGAAAAATATCATTAAGCAGGCGGTGATCCTCAGTGAGACCGATGCCATTGACGGCATGATCCAGACCATTTTATCCAATCGGGGAACCCCCCTTCCCCTGGGAACCCAAACGGTGGAGACCCCGCCGGCCAAACTCAAGGAGCAGATGCTGGCCTTTGAGCGGCAAATCCTGGTGGATGCCATGGAAAGCCACACCACCAGCCGGGCCATAGCCGCCCACCTGGGCATAGACCAATCCAATGTGGTGAGAAAACTCAAGAAACACGGGCTCTCCCTGGGGACAAAATAGCAGCCGACAGGGCCCTCGATGCAAAACCACATCAAGACAACCCACTAAAAACACAGGAGAATAGCCGCCAAGACAGAGTCGATGCAAGTTCGCATCCCCATTGTTTTTCCAATACATCTGTCTGGCTTTCCACCCGACCCCGGCCCTCGACTCCTTTGCCTGCACTGCCCTCCGCCCCCTTGCCCATTTATTTTCCTTGCCCCAAGCGATGCAAATCCACATCAAACTCCACCTTCAAGCGGAACTCATAATTTTTAATTATTCGAATTATCAGCAGATTTTATGACTGGCATTTTTTTTGCTCATAATTCCCTGGACGCCGTAA
>JAKSBM010001007.1 GCA_022361135.1 Desulfobacterales bacterium
CAAGGCCAAATTCTTCGAGTACGTACCGGCCATTGTTCTCATCTATTTTGCCGTCATGCTGCTCTCCACCATGGGGCTGTGGACCAAAACCAAGGAGGTCACCGCCGTCTACAAGGCCGTGAAGGGCAGCCTGCTGCCGGCCATGATTTTCCTCATGCTCCTGCGCTGCGATTTGAGAAAAATCATGAAGCTGGGGCCCAAGATGCTCATCGGTTTCTTTGCCGCAGCCATTTCCATTGGTTTGGGCTTTGTGGTGACCTTTGCCCTCTTTAAGAACATGTACGCCCCGGGCACCTGGAAGGCCTTTGCCGCCCTGGCCGGGAGCTGGATGGGGGGGACCGGCAATATGGTGGCCGTCCAGGGGGCCTTGGATGTGCCCGACTCCGGCATGGGCTACACTCTGCTCATTGATTCCATCGATTATGCCATCTGGGTGATGTTCCTCTTGGGCATGGTCCCCTTTGCCAAGGTATTTAACCGTTGGACCGGCGCCGACAACCAGGCCCTGGAGCAGGTGGGCCAGGAATTGGCCAAGGAGCGGGAGTCCGGCCGCCAGCACATTGAATTTTCAGACATGATGGTCCTTCTGGGTACCGCCCTTCTGGTCTCCGCCCTGAGTAAGGTGGGCGCCGGTGTTTTGCCCAAGACCAGCTTTCTTTCCGGCACCACCTGGTCCGTCATCATCGCCACCCTGGCCGGGGTGAGCCTGGCCATGTCCCCCATGGGGAAAATGCCCGGCTCGGGTCAGATTTCCAATGTCATGCTCTATGTCATCGTGGGGCTCATTGCCTCCCGGGCCAATTTTGCCGAACTCACCCAGGCCCCCCTCTATATCTTTTCCGGCTTTGTGATCCTGGCCGTCCACGGGGTGATCCTCACCCTCATTGCTAAAATTTTTAAACTGGATCTATTCACCTGCGGGGTGGCCAGTCTGGCCAACATCGGCGGTGTGGCCTCGGCCCCCATCCTGGCGGCCTCCTATGGCCAGGCCCTGATTCCCATCGGCGTCCTCATGGCCATGATGGGCTATATCGTGGGCACGGGCGGCGGACTTTTGGTGGGGAAAATCCTCTCCCTCCTCGTCTGATGGTTCCTTGAACGGCACTCTGGTTTTCTCCTTTTCCAAGGGGCGGGCCGGGGTAGGAAAAGGGAGCAATGGCCTTTTGTCGGGAAATGGTTTAATACTTTACCTGGTTTTGATTGAACCCAAGGAAGGAGAACCATGAGCAGTTTTGATAAGAATACGGTCTACATTGTGGGCCATGCCAAAACCAACACCGACAATGCCATCACCGAACAATTCAAAATATTTTTCATCAGCTTTGTGGTGGATGTGAACACCGATGAAATCGTGGACCTGGGCTGCTCCGCCACCCTGGACATCACCAATGAATTCATCAAAAGCATCTTCCTGGGCCGTGCCATGGACACGGATGGTGAAGATGTGGAATTGGAGGTGACCCATCGATATTTTGGAAGCTCCCAGCGGGCCATCATCGTGGCCTACAAAGACGCCGTGAAGAAATACTTCTCGGTGAAATCAAGATTATATTGACGCCCTCCATCCCCGGGTCGGGTGCGGGGGGCTGACAGGGCCGCTTTTCCCTGGGCGGCCCGGGAGATCAAATATGAAAATTGTGGATATCAAAACCGGCCGCATCAGCGTCCCCCTGAAGACCCCCTTTAAAACCGCCCTGCGCACCGTGACCGCTGTGAATGATGTCATCGTCCAAATCATCACCGATACCGGGAATGTGGGATTTGGGGAAGCCCCGCCCACCGGTGTTATCACCGGCGACACCCACGGCTCCATTGAAGGGGCCATTGCCGCCCACATCCGCCCGGCGCTTCTGGGCCGGGATTTGGCTGATTTTGAAGGGGCGCTGAAAAACCTCAACGCCTGCATCGTGGGCAACAACAGCGCCAAGGCCGCCTGCGACATGGCCCTCTACGACCTCTTCGGCCAGATGCACGATGCCCCCCTGTACAGCCTGTTGGGCGGGGCCGGCGCCCCCATCGTCACCGACATCACCGTTTCCGTGAACGATCCCCAAGTCATGGCAGCGGACAGCCGCAGGGCCGTGGATCTGGGGTATAAAACCCTGAAAATCAAGGTGGGTACCGATGCCCGGGCCGACCTTGAACGGATGCAGGCCATCCGGGACGAGGTGGGCTACGACATTGACCTGCGCATCGACGCCAACCAGGGGTGGAAACCCAAGGAAGCGGTGAAGTTGCTTCGGCAGATGGAAGACGCCGGCCTGGACATTGAATTTGTGGAACAGCCCGTCCACCGCCTGGATTTTGAAGGGATGAAGCATGTCACCGACAATGTCTCCATTCCGGTTTTGGCCGACGAAAGCGTCATGTCCCCCATGGATGCCATCACCATCATGCAGATGCGCGCCGCAGACCTTGTGAATATCAAGCTCATGAAAACGGGGGGAATCTATAACGCCCTTAAAATCTGCGCCGCCGCCGAAGTGTACGATGTCCCCTGCATGATCGG